>NZ_AOIG01000005.1:0-251172 GCF_000346635.1 Paenibacillus shenyangensis | reverse complement strand
TTCAATCCACTGGAAGCCGATATATACGCGAAGTACAGTCAGTAACCACATTGCCACTTTGTTTTCTCTAAGCCATCTGTTCATGATGGATCACTCCTTGGTTTGTTTTGGGATGCCGCTGTAACGGCCCGGTTGGTGAATGTATAATCTGGAAGTCGTTTGACTTCTTGATGGAAGATGATCATCTCTTTCATGTCTTTATATTAAATTAAAACTAAAATTTAATATGTGATTTAAATCACAATGTATTATAAAATTTAAAATAAATTTGGTGGGGGATGATGATGACTGAGTATAGTGAGCTGCTTAGTAGAGTGTAAATGAAAGGGGAGGTGGAGCAGCTATCCTGCTCCAGAAAGCGGCCAGGATACTGCCTTCGTTTAAGACTGGAGATCCTGAATGAGATACAGAGAAAGGGGATTTCCAATCGTATAGAAGAGGTAGAGGTAAGGTACTTTACTGCGTGAAAATCACTGTTTATTGAACTTTGCATTACAGTGGATCTTTGAATAGATAGGTGATTGTATACTTTAGAAACTTTCTATTGTTCTCGTTTTTTGTAGGAGTATTCAAGCTAATGATTTGAATTTAACGCAGCTTTTTCATAATAAAGCGGAACAGCCAGACCAGAGCGAACAGGACGATCAGGAGCAAGATAACACCCGAGGGATTTATGCCGCTAAACATAATCATGCCTCCTTTGCTGAGTAATTGTTTCTTTTATCATATCGAATCAACAGTATCATGTAAAAATTTTACTTTGACGAGGTTAATGTCATTAAGCACTATCCTTATACACACTTACCGGCTTTTGCTCTCTTCCCGCCACTTCTCAAGGCTCTCCAGTATCTGATAAAACCATACGGCTACAGCAATATAGCAGGCCAGACTGACCAGATATTTTAATCCATTCTCCAGTGTGAACCAGCCGGCAGCCATATCGTATTGTAAAAAGGAGATTCGGCGAAAACTGAAGTTCCCGATCACATTAGCCAGCAGAAAAGCCAGGATAAATTTGCGCAGTGTTTTCATAAAAGCCTCCTTAGGAGATGAGGATCGCAGGAAGAAAAGGTTTTGATGTGGACAGCTGCTCGATCATGAGGGTTAAAAGATCGTACGTACTGCAAATAACGGATTATCTCTATTCCTGATTATACTGCTGCTTATTACCCTTCATGGGCAAGGCTGATTACTATACCGATATAGAGAAGCAGATAAAATTATCAATCTTGACGGAAGAGGATTTCAAAATAACAATTGTCAAAAACAAAACAGTATGATATTTTATATCTGTAACCGGTTACAGAACGGGAGAGCAGAATATGACAACCATAAAAGATGTAGCACGTTACGCAGGCGTATCCGTAGCCACCGTCTCACGGGTGATCAACGATGCAGGCTATGTTCACGAAGATACCCGGCGCAAAGTTGAAAACGCTATCCAAGAACTGAATTATACGCCCAATGAAGTGGCACGTTCTCTATATAAACGCAAATCCAGATTGATCGGTCTGCTGCTACCCGATATTACGAACCCCTATTTTCCACAGCTTGCTCGTGGAGTAGAGGACCGTATGCAGGAGAGTGGGTTCCGTTTGATCTTTGGTAATAGTGACGAGAGTCAGAGCAAGGAACAGGATTACATACAGACTTTTGTCCAGAATAATGTGGTAGGTGTTATTTCATCGACCAACGATCCAGGTTCCGCTTCATATCGTTCGCTCAAGATCCCGGTCGTTTTCCTGGATCGTATATCGAGCGATCGTCCGGCAGTCTATGCGGATGGCCGGGAAGGAGGGCGGATCGCTGCACAGCAGATGGTTCAGCGTGGGAGTCAGCGGGTTACAGTAATGCAGGGACCGGCACATATCCGTCCTGCACAGGATCGATTCCAGGGAGCAATTGAAGCGCTGCAGGATATGGGTGTGAGCTACCGGATCACGCAGACAACGTCCTTTTCATTTACCGAAGCGGATCGTTGGGCGAGAGAGTTGTTTGAGCAGTATCCCGATACCGACGGGGTGATCGCGAGTAACGATATTACAGCTACCGCAGTAATTCAGGAAGCCCATCGTCTCGGCAAAAAGATTCCGGGAGATATTCAGATTATCGGATTCGATGATACGCCGCTGAGCAGTCTGTTATCGCCGGCATTATCCACGATCCGCCAGCCCGCCTATGATATGGGTAGGGCAGCTGCCGACTTATTGATTCAGCTGATTGAAGGCACAGCCGGAGAGCAACGTACCATTCAGATGCCGGTAGAATTTATAGAACGCGAGACAACCCGCCCACTCTCTTAAAAAGGGCGGCATGTTATGCAGAGTCTTATTCTCAAAATAGATCGATTCGTATTGCCAATATTTTATAGCTTTTAATATAACGATAATCGAAAGGTGGAATTTTATTATGTCCCATACTCAACCTACTGCATCAACTTCGTCTGGCACAGCCAAAGCCAAAATCTGCGTGGTCGGCAGCTGTTCGATGGATCTGGTCGTTACCTCTTCCCGGCGTCCGGGTGCAGGCGAGACCGTACTTGGAGACAGCTTCAAGACTGTACCTGGCGGTAAAGGAGCCAATCAGGCTGTAGCCGCAGCACGTCTCGGAGCCGATGTAACCATGATCGGCCGGGTCGGTGATGATCATCTGGGTACAGCCATTTTACAAAACTTCAAAGACAATCATGTAAATACTAACTATGTGGAACCGGTTACAGATATAGAGAGTGGTACCGCCCATATTATTCTTGCTGAAGGTGACAATAGCATCATCGTCGTCAAAGCAGCCAATGACCATGTCACTCCTGAGTATGTATCCAAAGCTATCGAGGTTATTCAGAACTCTGATATGGTGATGATCCAGCAGGAAATTCCGGAAGAGACGGTAGCCTATGTAAGCGAGATCTGTGCAAAAGCCAATGTTCCTCTGCTGCTAAACCCTGCACCGGCAAGACATGTCAGCGAAGCGGTTATCAAGAATATTTCCTATATTACGCCGAATGAACATGAAGCTTCGATTGTATTTGAAGGAATGACACTGGAACAGGCACTGCGCCAATATCCGAATATTTTGTTCGTGACCGAAGGCAGTAATGGAGTTCGTTATTATGATGGACAACAGGAAGTAGTTGTTCCTACGTACAAAGTCGAAGCGATCGATACGACCGGAGCAGGCGACACGTTCAATGCTGCTTTTGGTGTAGCTCTGGCAGAAGGACAGTCGCTGCAGGATGCGCTGCGATTCGGTAATCGAGCGGCATCGCTCTCCGTTACCAAATTTGGTGCACAGGGCGGAATGCCTACACGCCAGGAAGTGGAGGAACAGCTGTAATGAAAAAACATGGAATCGTAAACAGCCATATTGCCAAAGTACTCGCTGATCTTGGGCATACCGATTATATCGTTATTGCGGATATCGGCTTGCCAGTGCCGGAAGGAGTGCCAAAGATTGATCTGGCACTCACCTATGGCGTTCCCAGCTTCCGTGAGGTAGTGCAGGTCATTGCCGACGATATGGAAATCGAGCAGATTACAATCGCTGAGGAAATGATGGGACAGAACAAGGAAACGTTCACGTATATGCAGCAGGAATTCGGACATATTCCGTTATCGACATGCAGCCATGAGGAGTTCAAGCGTCGCAGCCAGCATGCCAAAGTCATTATTCGCACCGGCGAATCCAAACCTTATGCCAACTGTATTTTACATGCAGGAGTTTATTTCGGAGCCAATACGCAGCAGTAACAGCAATAGGTAACCGGTTACACAATAAGAGTACAGCAGAGTTAAAGGAGGCATTGTATATGCAGATTCAAATGAATGGTATTTACAAATCCTTCGGTACAAACCAAGTTTTGAGCGGGGTTGATTTTGATCTCCGCCCGGGCGAAGTTCATGCACTGATGGGTGAAAATGGAGCAGGCAAATCTACACTGATGAACATTCTGATTGGTCTGCATGAGCGTGATCAGGGCACGATTGTGATCGATGGCCAGGAGACGTATTTTGACAATCCCAAAGTGGCAGAGCAAAAAGGGATCGCCTTTATCCACCAGGAGCTGAATATCTGGCGCGATATGACCGTGCTCGAGAATTTATTTATAGGTAAAGAGATGACATCCAAATGGGGTCTGCTTAATACCAGACAAATGAAAACGCTAGCAAAAGAACAGTTCCGCAAGCTGTCGGTAGATCTGCCTTTACAGGGGGAAGCCGGAGAATGCTCGGTCGGACAGCAGCAGATGATCGAGATCGCCAAAGCACTCATGACCGATGCCAAAGTAATCGTCATGGATGAACCGACTGCTGCCCTGACTGAACGCGAAATACAGAAATTGTTCGAAGTGATCGCTTCACTCAAAAAAGAAGGCGTATCCATCGTGTACATCTCTCACCGGATGGAAGAGATCTTCGCGATCTGTGACCGGATCACTATTATGCGTGATGGCAAAACAGTCGATACCAAGGAAATTCCGCATACTGACTTTGATGAAGTCGTCAAAAAAATGGTCGGACGCGAATTGACCGAGCGTTATCCGGCAAGGACTCCACAGCCGGGTGAAGTGATTCTCGAAGTGAAGAATGCCAGCAAAAAAGGCCAGTTCCGGGATGTAAGCTTCACTGTACATGCAGGAGAAATCGTCGGCTTCTCCGGTCTGATGGGTTCGGGACGTACTGAGATTATGCGTACCCTGTTCGGTCTGGATACGCTGGATAGCGGAGAAGTCTGGATACGCGGCAAAAAGGTCACTATTCGCAGACCCGATGATGCGGTGAAGCATGGAATCGGCTTTATAACCGAAGACCGCAAAGACGAAGGGCTGGTGCTGGATTTCTCGATTCGCGAGAATATGGCGCTGCCGAATCTGTTCAGCTTCTCTTCCAAAGGATTCATTTCCAGCAAAAAAGAAGCGCAGTTCGTCGATACGCTGATCAAGCGGTTGCAGGTCAAAACCCAATCAGCCGAGACACCTGCACGCAGCCTGTCCGGCGGGAACCAGCAGAAGGTCGTTATTGCCAAATGGATCGGTATCGGGCCAAGCCTGCTGATCCTCGATGAACCGACGCGCGGAGTCGATGTCGGCGCCAAGCGGGAGATCTATCAGCTGATGAACGAACTCACCGATCGCGGGGTAGCCATTATTATGGTGTCATCGGAACTGCCGGAGGTACTCGGTATGAGCGACCGGATCGTGGTTGTACATGAAGGCCGGATCAGTGGAGAACTGTCCAGTCAGGAAGCGACACAGGAAAATATTATGACGTTAGCTACAGGAGGACAGTAATATGACAACGATAACCAAAGAAAAGCCGGAGAAAAACTTCAAACTATCCAATGTCACCCAGAAACTCGGTCCATTACTCGGATTTATTATTCTGGTGATTATCGTCTCGGTATTGAATCCGGGATTTCTGGAACCGCTTAACATTTTGAACCTGCTGCGTCAGGTAGCGATCAACGCATTGATTGCGTTTGGTATGACCTTTGTTATTTTGACTGGCGGTATTGATTTGTCGGTCGGCTCGATTCTGGCATTATCCAGTGCATTTGTAGCCAACCTGATGCTGGCTGGTGTAGATCCGATTCTGGCGATTATTATTGGTTGTGCTGCCGGCGGTGTGATGGGGATGGTCAATGGTCTGATGATCACCAAAGGCCGCATGGCTCCATTTATCGCGACACTCGCTACAATGACCATATTCCGTGGATTGACGCTGGTCTACACCAATGGTAATCCGATCACCGGACTGGGTGACAGCATGGCTTTCCAACTGTTCGGACGCGGTTATTTCCTCGGTATTCCGGTACCGGCGATTACGATGGCAATTGCCTTTATCATCCTGTGGGTGATCCTGCATAAAACACCATTTGGACGCAAAACGTATGCGATCGGCGGTAACGAAAAAGCAGCGATCGTATCCGGTATCAAAGTACCACGCGTTAAAATCATGATCTATTCCCTGGCAGGTGCACTCTCCGCACTCGCAGGTGCAATCCTGACTTCCCGTCTTAACTCGGCGCAGCCTACTGCAGGTACATCCTACGAGCTGGATGCAATCGCGGCGGTAGTACTTGGCGGCACCAGCCTGTCCGGTGGACGCGGCCGCATCGTCGGTACACTGATCGGTGCGCTGATTATCGGTACACTGAATAACGGTCTGAATCTGCTCGGTGTCTCTTCATTTTATCAAATGGTCGTCAAAGGGATCGTTATCGTAATCGCTGTACTGATCGACCGCAAAAAGTCTGCCTAATCCGTTGATTTTATACAAGGAAAAGAGGAATCAAGCATGAGAAAATTAATATCGTTACTGGCGATTGCCATGACTGTTGTGCTGCTGGCTGGCTGCTCCCTGCAGCCGCCGGAATGGGCCAAATCCAAAAAAGCGGCCAATGCCGGTGAGATCAAAATCGGTCTGTCGATCTCGACACTGAACAATCCCTTTTTCGTATCGCTCAAAGATGGCGTTGTGAACGAAGCGAAAAAGCTCAATATCGATGTAATTGTAGTCGATGCACAGAATGACTCGGCCAAACAAAGCAATGACGTAGACGATCTGATCCAGCAGGGTGTGGATGCACTGCTGATCAACCCTACTGATTCCGCGGCGATCTCGGCAGCCGTACAATCAGCGAATGGACTGGATATTCCGGTGGTTACGCTGGACCGCTCTGCCGACAAAGGCGATGTCAAAGCGCTGGTTGCTTCAGACAATGCCAAAGGCGGCAAAATGGCAGCCGAATACATCGTCAAACAGCTTGGCAAAGATGCTAAAGTGATTGAGCTGCAGGGTGTACCGGGTGCCTCGGCTACCCGTGAACGTGGCAAAGGATTCCATGATGTAGCCGATAAAGAGCTGGATGTTGTCGCCAGCCAGGCAGCAGACTTTGACCGTACCAAAGGACTGACTGTTATGGAGAATCTGCTGCAGGGAAATCCGGATGTACAGGCCGTATTCGCTCATAATGATGAGATGGCGCTCGGCGCGATCGAAGCGATTCAGAGCTCCGGCAAGGATATTCCGGTCATCGGATTCGATGGTAACGAGGATGCACTGAATTCGATCAAGGAGGGCAAGCTGACTGCGACCGTAGCCCAGCAGCCTGAACTAATCGGTCAAATGGCTGTTGATGCCGCTCGTGATGTACTGCAGGGCAAAACGGTTGAGAAATCGATCCCTGCTCCATTGAAACTGGTAACCAAAGAAGATAAGTAAGCCAGACTCATTAATTTCTTGTATAAAGGTTCACTAAAAAAGACTAATTCTATTTGTTATCCTACATAGAATTAGTCTTTTGATTTACAAACAGAGTATTAAAATGTTTTTTTGTTAAATATTGAGTTTTGTGAATAGTCTATTGCAATTAGAAAAGGAAGAGATTCCATTACAATTATAAGATTTACTCTTCTTAAAGGAGTCAATAGATAATAAAAGGGACTTGTCACATAAAACTGACAAGTCCAAATTGATAAAAAGAGTTACCCAAATATTTGTATATTTTAATCTAATACAAACTCAATAACTTCCTGATTGAATTTTTCTTTCTCTTCATAGAAAGGAGCATGCCCGCTGTTTTCAAAACGAATAAGTTTTGACATCGATACAATTTCGTTAGCTTGTTCCGCAGCAGAAAATGGACATACTTGATCATGAATCCCATGCAGCATCAGCGTTGGGACGCGGATGGCTTCAAGATCGGAGCGAAGATCCTCGCTGCCGATCGCTTTTACCGTTTCGATCGTCGCATGAACATTCGCTTTCATTCCCATATGCCATAACCAGTTTTCTATTCCTTGAGAAGGCGATGTGTGGAAAAATCCTTTAAATATATTCGTCAACATTTGTGGACGATCAGCTTGAAGTCCGGCAATCATTCCATTTACAGCTTCTTCAGGGAGCTTGCTTAATGTCGATGCTCCGAAAAGCATTAATTTAGAAACTTTGTGTCCCTGATGTCTGCCCATATATCGCGTCACCACACCGCCTCCCATAGAAAAACCGGCTAGTGTAACGTCGTCGAGTTCCAGTTGGTCAATCACTGCACGAATATCGTCTGCCATCCGATCATACGTGTATCCATGCAGTGGATGGTCGGATCGACCATATCCTCGCAGATCAATTCCAATAAAACGGATACCACACTGAGGCAGCACCGATTGTTGGTATTCGTAGATCCGATGATTAACAGGCATACCATGTACAAATACAACAGGTTTGCCTTCGCCTACATCTTCCACATAAAGAGTAACATTTTCCTCGACTTCAACATAATGACCATTAGCTGTATGCAACATTATAATTTCTCCTTTATAGTTAATCGTTTAACTGTATATCATTACGGTAAACTTCATAAGCGCGGTCGTACTCCATGATTCGGGCTACTTCCATAATGAAAGTTTCATCATAACCAGCTTTTCTAAGCAAATGAAAGCCCAGCTCTATGCCTGCTGCGATTCCGCCTGCTGTAATGATGCGCCCACTATCTACAACTCGCGCACGACTAATGTGACAAGCCGGTGCAATCTCAGTCAAACGGTCGATCGGTACTTTGCCCATCTCCGAAGCTTCCAAACGATCAGGAGCTTTACGGCTAGTTCCGGCAATGCCGTCAAGCAGTCCCATTTTTCCGTATATCCAAGAACCTGTGCATACAATTGTCAGCAAACATTGTTCTGGAAGAGAGCGTATATAGCGATGCAAGCGACCGTTATGCACTTCTTGACGCGTACCGAATCCCCCAGGGATTAAGAAATGCATCTAAATCCGGTTCTTCGGCAAACGAATAATTCGGAACTACTGTCAAACCAGCCTGTGTTTGTACAGGACGCAGCGAGTCGGCTACCAAAAACACATCCAATTCTGGATTAAGTCTTCGTGCTACCGAAAACACGCCATATAGTGCAGCGTAGTCAATAACTTCCGCATCTTTAAACACGTAAATTCCTAACCGAAATCCGTTTTTTCTCATCAGCGTAGCTCCTTCTTGCAGATGTTGTTGGTTTAAGAACATCTTCATGTTATCATCGGTTTATCTATTTTAAAAACGAAAATATTCGATGCAATCTATTTATTTTTTTGATACCTAGGGAGGAAAAATTATGTTGGAGACTTTGGAAGGACGGTCACTGCTTACTTTTTTGGCTGTATTGGAAGAAGGGAATTTTAGCCGTGCCGCAGAAAAGCTAGGCTATGTACAATCAACAGTTACTACACAGATCCAGTTATTGGAGCAAAGTTGCAATCAAAAGCTTTTCCACCGACTTCCCCGTGGCGTAAAACCGACTGAAGCAGGCGAACAGTTTGCACGTTATGCCCGCCAATTCGTACAGTTGGGTCATTCGCTCGAAGAAGCATTGGAAAATCTCGATCATCCCCGCGGTACGATGCGTTTGGGATCGTTGGAATCTTTTTTGGTGACACGAATGTCCAATTTTATGCACTCTTTTTTTACCAAATATATTGAAATTAATCTACTGCTGGAAACAGGATTTCAAGCGGACATCGTTGAACAAGTTCAGTCTCATGCGCTCGATTTTGGAATCGTGCCGATGGATCCAAAAAGAGAAGATTTGATTTTCGAACCGTTGATCGAAGAGGAAATGATCGTTGTTGTCTCTAAAAATCTGGCTTATTTGCTCGAAAGCGAAGGGTGGGAAAATGCTTCGGGACTTCAAATGATCGGTTTCGGCTCACGTTGCGTTTACCATACAGAAGGATCCAAATTGTTAAGCGAAATGGGACTTCCTGTCGGAATCCGTTCGACCGGATTTGCAAGTACTGAGCTGGTACGACAAGTTGTGACGTGTGGACTCGGTGTTGCTCTTGTTCCGAAAATCTCGATGGCGCAAGAGCTTGCAGAAGGCAGCGTCGTCTCGCTACCTATGCCTCGAAAAGTTACTTTCGTTCACGGCATCATACGGCATAAAAAACGTGTATTAAATACCCCTGCCAAAGTATTTTATCGCGCACTGATCGAATATTTTTCTGAACCAGCTTTTATAAGGCAGCTTAGATAAAAATGGTGCATAACAAACCTGGAAAATCGTTCCTGTTTAGATGTGATATTTGTTGATATGTAGATCTGTTTATTCTTGTTATATTCGCACATCATAATACCAGTTAGCTGCTCGCTTAAATATACATGGAGAAAGAAAGGAGTTCTATAAATATGCGCAATAACCAGCAAATGATGGATCTGATCCTGAACTATGCCCGTCAAGACGAGCGGATCCGCGCGGTTGCTATGAATGGATCACGGGTGAATGCCAACGCACCGATCGATCCTTTTCAGGATTACGATATCGTCTATCTGGTACAAGATGTCGTTTCATTTACACAAGATCACAGCTGGGTAGACTATTTTGGCGAGCGGTTGATTATGCAGATGCCGGATGCCAATACTTACGATCCGCCCAATGCGCTTGGGCGCTTTGCTTATCTAATGCTGTTCACCGACGGCAACCGGATTGATCTGACACTGATACCGCTAGAGCAGTACTCCGCTTACTTATTGGAAGACAAGCTGACTGTGATATGGATGGATAAGGACGGAAGTCTACCGACGTTACCCGAGCCGACAGACGAGGATTACCGGGTCACTCCGCCGACAGCTGAACAGTTTGCCCATTGCTGCAATGAATTCTGGTGGGTATCCACATATATAGCCAAAGGGCTGTGGCGGCGCGAGATACTGTATGCGCTCGAATCGCTGAATCTATACGTGCGGCCGATGCTGATCCGCATGCTGTCCTGGCAGGCAGGGATCGAGCATGATTTCTGCATCAGTATCGGCAAAGGCGCCAAGTATCTGGAAAGGTATCTGCCCGCAGATGACTGGCAAGCGCTGCTGGCTACCTATCCACGAGCGGAATCGAGGGAGATCTGGCGGTCTATTTGGACAATGACCGAATTATTCAGCCAAATCGCGTTACAGGTGGCTTCCCGGCTGGGACTGGAATATAATAGGGAAGAAGAGCAAAATGTAACAGCCTATCTGCGTCACGTGGCAGAACTGCCTGATGATGCTGCAGATATTTACCCGGATTAGATACATACACGGGCGAGGCTCCTGAACGGACCGGATGTCACTTGTTACGTTAAAGAGTTGCCCTATAGAGAGAGGAATACCACAATGAGAATGCGAGCGATAGATATTTTTGAATTTCCCACCAATCTGGGATTAACACAGCAGGCGGAGAATCGTGAGCCTGGCGTCAGCCGGATGCCGGAATGGCTACATCAGCATGGACTGCATGAACGGCTGCAGGCCGAGCAGGTATTTCGGCTTGAACCTCCTGCCTATACGATGGAATCGGATGAAGGAACCGGTCTGCTGAACGTGGAGGCAGTCGGTGATTACGCGGTTCGACAGGCACAATTGATGAGTCGGCAATTGGAAAAAGACAGCTTCAAGCTGGTGCTTGGCGGTGATTGCAGTGTGCTGATCGGCAGCGCACTGGCTCTTAAGCAAAAGGGCAAATACGGGCTATTCTTCCTGGACGGACATACGGATTATATTACGCCTGAGTTGTCCCAGACTGGGGGCGCAGCCGGAATGGATCTGGCAATAGCAGCCGGACTCGGCGATGAACGATTGACCGACTTGGAACATTGCAGACCCTATATAGATCCGCAGCATATATTCTGTGTCGGCAATCGTCAATATGATGAATCCTATGTACAGCCGGTTCAGGAATCTGCGGTACACGTCTATGATCTGGCAGCAATCCGCAGCCAGGGCATTACGGCGATAATTGAGTCCTTTTGGGCAATGATTAATGAGCAGGAGCTGGATGGATTCTGGATCCATCTGGATGTGGATGTACTAAACGATACGCTGATGCCGGCTGTAGACAGTCGGCAGGAGGATGGACTGAGCTACGAGGAACTGGCAGAGATTCTGACGCCGCTCATATCCCACCGTCTGGCTGCAGGTATGGAAGTCACGATTCTGGACCCTTCGCTGGACGAAAATGGACAGTATACCGTACCGCTTGTTAAGCATCTGGTAGAAGTACTGGATCATATGTAAAGCAAAAAGACGACAGCAGCAGACTGTCGTCTTTTCTTTTGATTTCCGATAGATTAACTCATCTGTTGGATCATGGCCCAGCGCTGTTCATACTGCTCATGAATACGGCGAATCTGCTGATCATGCAAAATGGTCTGGGCGATATTACGTTCCAACATAGCGACAACACGAATCTGTTCGGCTATATTCTGCAGCCGCACCAGTCGTTCATCGGCAGATAGCGAGAGCTGCAAATACGACTCACGGATCGCACTCCAGCTGCGTACACTCTGTTGAAAAGCATTCAAAATCAGCTTGAGTGGTTCTTCGGCCGAGTCGGCAAGATGCTCCAGCAGCAGCAGAAACTGAATCCGTGCCTGCATGAGCAGCAGCATCTCCAGCTGTACATTCTGTCCGGTCTCCAATAGGGCAGCATTATGCTGTTGTTCCAGTTGATCCAGTTCTACTAATCGGTCAGCGAGTACATCCATGGAATCGAAGACGGATATACTTCCTTCGTCATGTCCCAGATTACGCCGGGCACACTCGACCAGCAGCGTGTAAGGATCGGCAGGAGGATGGTCAGGGATCTGTTCTGCCGACGGGGCAAATGTAATCAGATCACCGGTAAATCCGGCTTCGAAATCGGGGAATGACTGCGCATAGTTTTGCGTCAGATAAGCGACATCGGTACAAAGCAGTTGATTGGACAATACATCATAATGAGTCACAATATAGAAATGTGTATTATGTAAGGTCTGATAATCTTTCTTGAGCCAGGAGCAATAAAAAGTATCGCTTTTGACGAGTACGGGGCGCCGCTGCAGGCTTTCCTGCTGGATCAGCTCCAGTGCTTCGGCAGCCGACTGATTGCGGTGAATCCGGTGCTGCAGCTGACTGGCGCCAAGAATCTGTTCATATGTAGTATGATAAGCTCTTGCTTCCTGTCCGAGTGCCTGGTATTCCAGCGGTACATGCGCCTGATATTCGGGGAACGTCCAGGCATGGGCAAATGCCTGCAAATAACCGCGGTTAAAATAAGAGGCAATCGTCGCCATGTTCCCGATCAGATTTGCACGTTCAAAGCCGGGCAAAGGCTTCAGCAAAAAGCTGTAATCGTTCGACATCAGTAGAGTCCTCCTTTGTATCATTCCTTATCATTATATAATAGTTCAGTTAATTAATGAATGATGCCAGCGGCTCACTTAACGTTGACAGCCAAAATAAGGGTGTGATATATAAAAGATAGGGTTTAGCACTCTGATTAACCGAGTGCTAAACAGACTGATTTCAGACGTGTGCATCATCACTTACATATATTCGTGAAGGGAGCAATAATCATTATGACAAAAAAACAATTTCAGGCAGAATCCAAGCGTCTGCTGGAGATGATGATCAACTCCATTTATACGCACCGCGAGATTTTCCTGCGGGAGCTGATCTCCAATGCGAGTGACGCCATCGACAAAATTTATTACAAAACGCTGAGCGATGATCAGCTGACATTTAACAAAGAGGATTACTTTATTAAAATTACACCGGACAAAGCAGCACGAACCCTGACAATTTCCGATACAGGGATCGGGATGACCGAGGAAGAGCTGGAGAACAATCTGGGGATTATCGCCAAGAGCGGCTCGCTGGCTTTTAAAAAGGAAAACGAAGCGCAGGATGGACACAATATTATCGGTCAATTCGGGGTTGGTTTCTATGCAGCCTTTATGGTGGCAGATGAAGTGACTGTAATTACACGCGCGCTCGGCAGTGATCAGGCATACCGCTGGTATTCCGATGGAGCAGACGGCTACACGATCGAACCGGCCGACAAAGATACAGTCGGTACCGATATTATCCTGACGATCAAGGACAATACCGAAGATGATCAGTACGACGAATATCTGGAAGAATATCGTCTGCGCGCAATTATCAAGAAATATTCCGACTTTATCCGTTATCCGATCAAGATGGATATCACCAGCAGCCGCCCTGCCGACAAGCAGGAAGGCGATGCCGAAGACAAAGAACCGGAATACGTGGATTATACCGAAGAACAGACCATCAACAGCATGATCCCGATCTGGCGCAAAAACAAAAGCGAACTGACCGATGAAGACTACAACAACTTCTATCAGGAGAAACGCTATGGCTTCGACAAGCCGCTCAAGCATGTGCATATCAGTGCAGACGGAGCTGTCGTGTATAACGCGATCCTGTTTATCCCTGAAAATACACCGTTTGACTACTATACCAAAGAGTACGAAAAGGGCCTGGAGCTCTATTCCAACGGCGTGCTGATCATGGACAAGTGCGGCGATCTGCTGCCGGATTACTTCAGCTTTGTCAAAGGGATGGTGGATTCCGAAGATCTGTCGCTCAATATCTCCCGTGAGCTGCTGCAGCATGACCGCCAGCTGAAGCTGATCGCCAAAAATATCAAGAACAAGATCAAGTCACAGCTGCAAAGCCTGATTCGTGACGAGCGCGAGAACTACGAGAAGTTCTATGCTTCCTTTGGCCGTCAGCTCAAATTCGGTGTGTACAATGACTATGGCATGCACAAAGACGATCTGCAGGATCTGCTGATGTTCCATTCGTCCAAAGAGAAGAAGCTGGTGACACTGGATGAGTACGTATCCCGTATGCCGGAAGATCAGAAGTATATCTACTATGCAGCTGGCGATTCTATCGAGCGTATTGAGAAGCTGCCGCAGACCGAGATGGTATCGGACAAAGGCTACGAGATTCTCTACCTGACCGACGATATCGACGAGTTCGCACTTAAAGTGATTGCTGCATACAAAGAAAAAGAATTCAAATCCGTCTCCAGCGGCGACCTTGGTATCGAGCCGGACGAGAAAGACGAAGCGGCGCAAGCGGAAGAGAATGACAACAAAGAGTTGTTCGACGCAATGAAGGAAACACTGGGCGGCAAAGTCAAAAACGTCAAAGCATCCAAACGCCTCAAATCCCATCCGGTCTGCCTGTCTACCGATGGCGATCTGTCGATCGAGATGGAGAAAATCCTGCAAATGATGCCAAACGGGCAGGATGTCAAAGCCGAGAAAGTACTGGAAATCAACGTAAATCACGAAGTCTTCCAGTCCCTGAAAAAAGCCTATGAAGGTGACAAAGAGAAACTGGGCCTGTACACCAACTTGCTGTACAACCAGGCTCTGCTGATCGAAGGTCTGCCGATTCAGGACCCGGTTGAGTTCACGAACGATATTTGCAAAGTGATGGTGTAAGGATAGTCCAATCATTTTTCTGCAGATTAAAAGTAAAAGCACTACGAGCTGGCTTGTCAGCTCGTAGTGCTTTTTTGTATTTCACTTCAAAGTGTTACAAAGAAATGCTATATCATGCTGTTACTATGCAAATGAATGGTAGTTCTAAAATAAGAACAGACTATGTAAATCTAGGAGAAAACACGATGAATATTCAGCTTTAAATTATTCAAGAAACAATGGATGTAACATTGTGATGACTGATTACGTTACTAAGATAAAACGTCTAAGGAGCCAACCATATGAAAATGTATAAGATTATAGTATCGCTTTTTCTTTTAACCGTATTTTGCTTTCCAAAGGAAACTAGTGCCCAAGCAGCAATAACTGTCACATCTCCACCTATATTAAAAATCAATCAATATTATATCCTTTTTACATATCCAACTTCTCCATACATTGATAAAAACAATCGCCTTCTCGTTCCCTTACGTTCGTTAAGTGATTTGCTGGGTGCGAAGGTTTCCTACGATGGAAGTTCCAAAACAGCCAATATCCATTTAAATGGTCATCATCTAATGGTCACTACTAACTCCAAAGATGTAGTCGTCGATCAGGCTGCGAAACAAATGGATACAGTGCCTGTGCAGAACATGAATTCTTTATTTGTACCTCTTAAAGTATTACTCGAATATTTGGAGGTGAAGGGAAATTATAATGCAGACAGCAAGGTGATTGAATTAAATGATCCTCATTACATGAAGAGTACTATACCCTTAACTCAAGAAACACATGATAGAACGGATCTGGATGAAAATCAGAATGCTTTTGCAATTACATCTTATAAAGTAAATACTTCTTCTACCGATCCAAAAACGAATATTTGGGAAGGTACCTACACCTATACGGCAAAAAACATCACAGGTCATACCATTGAGCAAGGAAAAGAGGATGTCCATTCCGTTTATATGCTTGCTAATGGTAACTCGCAGGGGGAATACTACAAGTTTGACAGAGAAAAACACAAAGCAGTAAAAGCGGGTGAATCTATTACCAAAGAAGAAAGTCTTATAGGTAACGCTGATCTAGGTTATATTATCGTTAAGCCGTATGCTGTAAATTAATCTTTTGTAATTACAATCACATCGATTCTCTTAATCTAAATACGCTTTAACATTTGACTAAGCAGAGCTTGTTCTCAAGGTTAAGTATCCAGGTTGAATAGAAGTGCCATATACCAAATCAATATGTTAAATGATATAATTATAATAATTAAAAAGCCGGAAGCTGCATATGCAGTCTCCGGCTTTTTATTGGTTGTATTCCTTTTGATCAGATACATAGAGTTATTATTTCGTTCCGTAAATATCCGCTTCTTTGAGGTAGTCATCCTTAACAACCGTATCGCGGATATTGTCCTTGGTCACAGCGGTAGGCTCCAGCAGGGTGGAAGGCACATCAATCTTGCCGTTATTCACCTTGTTGTTGGTCTGGATTGCCGTACCGTTAGCGATCTGCAGTGCCATATCGGCAGCTTGCTTGGCGATAGCGGTGATGGGCTTGTAAATGGTCATGGTCTGCGTGCCTTTGGCAACGCGCTGCACACCGGCAAGTTCAGCATCCTGACCGGATACAGGAACTCCGCTTACTCCGGCAGCCTGAAGGGCGTTGATGACACCACCTGCTGTTCCATCATTGGCAGCAACGACTGCATTAATCTTGTTGCCGTTTTGCTGAAGCGCAGAAGCCATATTTTTCTCGGCAGTTGCCGGGTCCCAGCCTTCGGTATATTTATCGTAGACGAGATGAATAGTCCCTTTGTCGATCAGCGGTTTCAGTACACTCATCGCTCCCTGACGGAACAGTACGGCATTATTATCGGTCTCGGCACCGCCAATATAGGCATAATTACCGGTTGGCTGACGTTTGACGATTTCCTGTGCTTGCATCATGCCGACTTTTTCATTATCAAAAGACACATAATAATCCACATCGGCGTTTTTGATCAGACGATCATAAGAAAGCACTTTGACACCGGCCGCATGTGCCTTCTCGACAATAGCAGCGGATTTCTCGGCATCATGAGGCACAACGACGAGTACATCGACGCCTTCCTGAATCAGCAGTTCGGCCTGCTTGACCTGTACATCGTCCAGTCCATTGGCTGCGAGCGTTTTAACACGGCCGCCCTGATCCTGGATTGCTTTCTCGAACAGGGCTTTGTCTTTGTACCAGCGTTCTTCTTTGAGTGTATCCAGTACGAAGCCTACATAAGGTTTGTCATCCGGTGTTAGTTTGACTTTGGTTGCATCCGCGGTAGTAGCAGCGGGTGCCGGGCCACAGGCTGTAGCGAGTACAGTGGTCGCCAGCAGCATGGTGCCGAGCAGTATTATGGTGTTCTTCATTTGGTATCCTCCCGATATCGGCTTCGTCTACAGATGGAAGCGTCCGATCATGGTATTCATTCGTTCGACCATTTCTTTGAGCTGATAGACGCTGCTGGAAATATGGTCGATAGAAGCTCTCTGCTCGTGTACGGAAGCCGAGATTTGCTGGGCACCGGCAGCGGATTCTTCGGAAATGGCTGCACTGTTGTTGACCGCTTCATTGATCTGATTGCTCGCGCCCTGTGCATGCTGTACCGTGTCGGAGATCGCCGTAACACGTCCAGTCATATCTTCAATATACTGCTTGATCTCTGCAAAATATTGTCCGGTGATCTCGATCTTTTCTGTACCGGCGGTCACTTCTGCATATCCTTGCTTCAGCTCTTCGGACATCACGGTAGACTGCTGCTGGATATCGCTGATCACGCCGGTAATATCTTCAACCGAGCGGGATACTTCTTCGGACAGTTTGCGGATTTCTCCGGCAACGACAGCAAATCCTTTGCCGGCTTCGCCTGCACGTGCTGCTTCAATCGAAGCATTCAGTGCCAGCAGATTGGTCTGCTTGGCGATCGATTTGATCACATCGGTAATCTCTGTGATCGAGTGTGTCTTGGCTTCCAGACTGGCGACTTTGTCCACCGAGCGGTTCATGACGTGGTTGATGACATTCATCTGTTCCAGGGAAGCTTTCATCTGATGATCGCCTTTGACAGACGCATTCAGTGCTTCACCGGAGAAGGTAACCAGTTCTTCGCTATGTGCACGTGCACGATCCAGCCGTCCGCTGAACTGCTGTGTACTCTCGGCGATATCGGCTGTTTCGGTAGCCTGGCTGCTGGCACCGGAAGCGAGTTCCTCGATAGTAATCGCGATTTGCTCGCTGTTTTCTTTCACTCTGCCGGATACATCGGACAAGGACGTTCCATGCGTATCCATTTCACCTGCCAGTATCTGTACTTCGCGGATCATGTTCTGCAGAGAAGCACCCATGCGATTGATGGAATCGGACAGCATCCCGATCTCGTCATTGCCTGTATAGACGAGCGGTTCATTGTTCAGCTGACCTTCTGCGATTCGGTCGCTGGCCTGAACGACTTTGTTCAAATCTTTGTTTACTTTGCGGCTGATCAGGTACATAAGGATAAAGCCGATCAGAATAGAGGCGATGCCGGATACGATCAGCAGCGTCACGGTGCTGGTCATGCCAGCTTTGGTCTGTTCGATCGATAGACCGCTCTCACGGCTGGCGACTTCTTTTAGCTGATTACCAGCTTCCATCGTTTGTGACTTTAATTTTTCGGCATCAGCCTGCAGCTTGCCGAAGCTCTGGGTATTAATATTTTGTACATTGGGAACAATCGTGCTGAAGAAATACTGATCCAGCTTGTCGTTGTTCTCCAGAATCTGATTAAACGTCTGCATTTGCTCCGGACTCAGCAGCGTCTTGGTTTGTTTGGCAATCTCTGTGAATTTCATGCTGTCATCCAGATAATTCGTTAAAATACGATCATCGGACAACAAAATGTATTCCGGAATATGATTATATTTCTGGTTGTACAACGACAGCAGCTCAGAGATACTCATGGCGCCCCAGCTCTTCATGCTGGATGTCTCCATCGTATTCCTGGCTGTCTGCAGTACGGTATAGGTAGCTGCTACAGATGATAAAAAGATGACCGATACGAGAGCGAAAACAAGCATGTACTTCATGCCGATCTTCAAATTGCTCCATTTCCAATGTGTACTCAAACGGACTCCCCCTGCTCTGACGAGACTTGACATAGAATGTTACTACTTGCACTATATCGGTCAAAAGAATCAGAAACTAAATACCTAAGTAAACTATAAAAGAGTAAGTAGATTAAATAAAAGGTAACGTTTGCAAAAAAAGAAGAAAAAAGCCGCTAGAAACCTGCTTTTCCCTGTGGACACCTATTGTTCATAAATAGGTGGAGTGTATTTCTAAGTAGTATAAATCGCGTATTATAGAAGTATAAAAAGAGAAAGAGGAGGTGCTGTATGCTGAACGATCATGGTCTTGAATTGACGGAAGACTACTGGCAGGCAATTATCCAAAATAATGCTGCTTATGACGGTGTGTTCTTTTATGCTGTTCGGACTACCGGTATTTTCTGTCGACCATCTTGCAGATCGCGCAGACCCAATCGCGAGAATGTCAGAGTCTTCCGACAGGGTACAGAAGCAATATCAGCCGGCTTTCATGCCTGCAAGCGATGCCAGCCGGATCAACTGCAGCCGCCGCGTCAGGAATGGGTGCAAGGCATCGCTGCCCTGATCGAACAGAGGTATGCAGAGAAATTGAATCTCGAAGAACTGTCGCAGGCTTCGAATCTGAGTCCGTTTCATTTACAGCGTTCGTTCAAGGAAATCTGCGGCTGTTCACCAACCGGATATCTTCAATCTATACGTCTGCGCAAAGCGGCAGAGTTGCTTCGGGAAACAGACAAAACAATCTCCCGTATCGGGATAGAAGTAGGAATGTCGAATCCAGCTTATCTGGCTACTTTGTTCAAAAAGAAATACGGACTTACTCCCAGGGCTTACCGACAGCAAATACATTCCTTGAAGAAGTCCGTCAGATAAAGGGGAGCTGCTTTCAACGAAGTGCCTGAATCAAATGGTTGGCATAGCCTTGAGGATATCAACCGTAATCTGATGGCATGATAGCACTCACTAAAAATAAAATTGTATAGACGACCGTATACCATCCTACGCAGTTAGCGATAAGACTATCGAGAATGACTCGTGATAGATGCCTGTACGTTTCTCTTCAAGAGAAACGTATAGGCATTTTTTGTTTTTGATAGAAAAATATCATAATTATATAAAAGATAATTTTTTACCAAAATAGTCATCTTCGTTAATCATCTTCTTACACTTCCTGCCTAATATGAATAAGGAAAGCGGCGCACGCGGCAGCTGCAGAACAGCGATGCCGGAGGATGCCATTTATCATTATTCCAGGAGGAATTTATGAACAACGGATCGATGAACCCCAAATGGATCAAACCTGCAGGCCTGCTGTCTCTGCTGCTCGTGCCTGCCCTGCTGTTATCGGCTTGCGGCAATGCAGGAACTGAAGCAGCAGCGAATGGACAGAAAGTTCAGGCGGTAACGACGAATGAAACGGTAGATCAGCTCTACACCCAGGCCAAGCAGGAAGGCAAAGTAGTCGTATACTCTACCTCCGGCCGTGCCAATGATGCTGCCGAGACTTTTATGAAAAAATACCCGGGCGTCAAAGTAGAAGTGAGCAAGGTGAAATCCGACGAGATGATGGACAAGGTCACCAATGAACAGGATGCCGGACAATTTAATCCCGATGTGATCATTACCAAGGAAGTGAGCGGTGCTGTCGGCAAGGAAATGGTCGAGCAGGGACGCTATCTCAAATATCTGCCGGATGATATTGCACCCAAGGTAGACGAGCCTTATCGTACCAAGGCACCGGGCTATGCCAACTATGCCGAGTTCCGGACGATTTTCTACAATACGGATTATTACAAACAGACTCCAGTTACCAACTGGTGGGATCTAACTACACCGGAATTCAAAAACAAAGTCTATGTTGCGGATCCGCTCAGTTCTCCGGCATTTATGGATTTGTTCACCACGATGGTCATACATAGTGATGATATGGCAGCTGCGTACAAGCAGAAATTTGGCAAGGATATTCAATTGAATGGTACAGAAAATGCCGGCTACGAGTTTATCCGTCAGCTGTTCGCTAACGGGCTGACTGTACTCAAAGGCAGTGATGATGTACTCGATGCGATCGGCAAAACAGCCAGTGGTGCTGTCGGGATCGCTGTCTCCGGGGATGTATCCAAAGTCGAGGAGAATGGCTGGGATGTGAAGCCGATCTATGATATTCAGCCGAAAACCTCGGTAGCTGATTCCGGCTATCTGTATATTGCGAACAAAGCACCGCATCAGGCAGCAGGCAAGCTGTTTATCCGCTGGATGATGGGCGAGCAGGATGGCAAGGGCGAAGGTCTGGCAGCCTTTAACGAAGTCGGATCATGGGTACCACGTTCGGATGTGAAGACCAAGAACCCGGTCGGTTTTGAACAGCTGAATCTGTGGGATTATGACGCGGATACGCTGTACATGACTTCGCCCAAGGTACGTGATTTCTGGATTCAGCAAAAATAATCGCAGCTGGTTGAAGCTGCACTGCGGAGAAATGTAATTCTGACTCTAGGGCAGCTTCCATGCTTCAACTATATCTACATCAAATAACTCAAAAAGGAGGGGAGCCGGATGTCCAGCAAATCATTACAGCCCATCTCCCTAAAACGAAACCGTAGCCGTCTGTGGAATCAGGTGACGGGCTGGCTGCGCAATCCGGTGAACCTGATCGGAACGATCGGACTACTGTTCCTTGCTTATACGATTATCTGGCCGGTCATCGAGATTCTGATCGCGACCTTCGTCTGGAAGCAGCAGGATATGCGGATTACCGCAGCAGCCAATCCGGGGCACTTTACGTTTTATCACTGGCAGCGGGTACTGGCGAGCGAGATTAGTCCGTCCCTGTTTTACAAGCCGATTCTGCACGCTTCGGCGGTGGCTGTCACCGTATCATTTATATCCATGGTGCTTGGCTGCGGGCTCGCCTGGCTCGTTACCCGTACGGATCTTCCTTTCAAAAAAGGAATTACCTTTCTCGCGGTGATTCCGTACCTGCTGCCATCCTGGGTTATCGCACAGGCCTGGCTGACTTTTTTTAAAAATGAAAAAATTGGCGGGACGCCGGGTATTCTGCAGTCACTCACTCATATGAGTACGCCGGACTGGCTGGCTTATGGATTCGTACCGATTGTAGCTTCGCTGTCGATTCATGACAGTGTGTACTTTTTCCTGCTGGTTGGTGCTGCGCTTAGCTCGATGAACAGCCAGCTGGAGGAAGCTGCCAGTATGAGCGGAGCAGGACGGGCGCGCATTTTGCGCCGGATCGTCTTTCCGCTAATGCTGCCGGCGATTCTGTCGGGATTCATCCTGACGTTTACCCGGGCGATCAGCTCATATGGCGTACCGGCGATACTGGGTACACCGGTTGATTTCTATATGATCTCGACGATGCTCTATTCCAGTATGCGGGCTCGTCTGACGACCGAAGCGCATGTGCTCAGTCTGATGCTGATGCTGATCTCGATGCTGATGATCTATATGAACCACCGGATTGTCGGCCGTCAGCGCAGCTTCGTCACGGTTACTGGCAAGGACAGCCACAAGACATTGATGCCGCTGGGCCGGCTGCGTCGACCGATGGCAATAGTCACTGTCGTGTTGATGACGCTGGTATCGGTAGTGCCGCTGCTGATTCTGCTGGTACAGACATTCATGCTGCGCGAGGGCGTCTACACAGTCGATAACTGGACCTTGCATTACTGGCTTGGCGGTTCGATAAGTGGTATTAATTCCGGTGAAAAGGGTGTGCTGCAGAATCCCATTTTCCTGCTGGCACTGCGCAACTCGCTCTGGATTGCTGCGATCTCTTCGGTTATTGCTGCCGTGGTCGGTCTGATCCTCGGCTATGTAGCTGCCAGAGGCAAACAGACATGGATCGGGCGTATGGTGGATCAAGTATCCTTTTTCCCGTATCTAATTCCGGGGATTTCACTGTCAGCCATTTATATTACGATGTTCGCCAAGCCGCATTTTATCGTGCCGGCGCTGTATGGTACCGTCTGGCTGATTATTCTGATTACGGTCGTCAAAGAGCTGCCTTTTACCGTCAAAGCAGGTAGCGCATCGGTCATGCAGATTGGCGGTGAACTGGAAGAATCCGCCCAGATCAGTGGAGCTTCCTGGTGGACGCGGTTCCGCCGGATTCTGCTGCCGCTGAACCGTAAAAGTCTGCTATCCGCCTTTTTGCTTGTGTTTATCGGAGCCATGAAGGAGACCGAACTGATTATCATGCTGGTCACGCCGCGAACCGAGACACTGACGACGTTAACATTTGAATATGTGGAAAAGGGTTATACCCAATTGACCAACGTAGTGCTGATGATCATGATCGCGATAGTGATTCTGGTATATTATCTGGCGACCAAATACGGCAAGGCGGATCTGACCACAGGGATAGGAGGGCAATAAGATGAATGCAATTGAACTGCAGGGAATCCAGGTGAATATGGGCCGCAAACGTATATTGAAAGGCATCGACCTGACAATCGAGCAGGGAGACTTTATGACTTTTCTCGGTCCATCCGGTTGTGGCAAGACGACACTGCTGCGTACGATTGCCGGTCTGCAAAAAGCAGATGGCGGTACGATTGTGCTGAATGGCAGGGAAGTGGCCAATGGAGAGACTGCCTATCATATGGATCCGGCCAAGCGAGGACTCAGTCTGGTGTTCCAGAGCTATGCCCTGTGGCCGCATATGTCGGTCTATGAGAATGTAGCATTCGGTCTGCAGGTAAGGCGCCAGTCCAAAGCCGAGATTCGAGAGAAAGTCATGGCGGCCTTGGCTAAGGTACGTATCGCCGATCTGGCAGAGCGTTATCCGGGCGAATTGTCCGGTGGACAGCAGCAGCGGGTAGCGATTGCCCGGGCGATTGTTACCGAGCCGCAGGTGCTGCTGCTGGATGAGCCATTGTCCAATCTGGATGCCCGGCTGCGCGTCGAGATGAGAGCCGAACTCAAGCGGCTGCATCGGGAACTGGGAGCGACAATTATTTATGTAACCCATGATCAGCAGGAAGCATTAACCCTGTCGACCCGGATTGCTGTGTTTTTTGAAGGTGAGATTGTGCAGCTGGATCGTCCACAGACACTGTATCAGCGTCCGGCTACACTACAGGTTGCTGATTTCTTCGGCAATGGTGGAATGGATACGAATCATTTGTCTGCCGAGCTGATTGCAACAGATGGCGGACGGAGTTACCTGAGTTCGCCAGTATGCTCCTTTCCGCTGGAAGGAATAACGCTGACAGAGACAATGCCGGTTATCCTGACGATCAAGCCGGAGCATATTCAGCTGCATCGCAGCTATGTGCCGCAATCGGTTCCCAGCGTGGTCGAAGCCGTCTTCCCGGCAGGAGCCGAGACACTGGTCAAGCTGATGACAGAGGGCAGCGAGCTGAGTGCTCGCGTGCTTGGGGACGCAGAATATAGCTGTGGAGAGACCGTATATATCACACTGAATCCGGAACATATGAATCTATATAACCAAGGCAGCGGTGTACGGCTGTCAGGAGTTCGTCCAATTACACCCACCAGAGAGATGATTCGGGCCTGATGGATCATCGCAATACTATTCATCCGGCTACCGGGTAATCGTTATCCATCTATTAAATTAACAAGCTGTAGTAATCTACCAATCGCATTTTAACGTTATGGAGGAATTTATAATGAAAATTGATTTTCATATTCATGCCAAACTGTCCAAAAAAACAGACTTCTCAATGGAGCATTTTTATACCATTCTGGATGAAGCCAAAATGCACGGCCTGGATGCGATTATTCTGACCGAGCATTTCAACACCCGCCGCTTTGACGAAGTATATGGCACACTGGATCAGCATCTACCATGTAATGGACATTATTATGACCGTGATGGCTTCCGCATCTTCACCGGGATGGAAGTGGATGTCGCAGAAGGTGGGCATATTCTGGTGAGCGGACCCAAGGAGGCGCTGCTGAATGTGCGCCAGGCACTGGAAAGCTATACCTCGCCGGAGCACTTTATTCCGCTCGAAGGACTATTCGATCTATGTCATCCAGCCGGTCTGATGGTGATCGGAGGACATCCATTCCGCGAATCGAATCATCTGTATCATGTAGCACCGGAGCTGCTGCGCCGGTTCGATGCCTTTGACCTGAACGGCAAGGATCTGCATGAGATCGGTATTCAGGAAAATATCGCCAAAGTACTCACACTCGGAGAGCAGCATCAAGTACCTGTGGTTGCGGGCAGTGATGCACACCAGATGTTCCAGGTAGGCTGCGTATTCAACGAGCTGCCGGGTACATACGAGACTGTGGCAGATATTCGCCAGGCGATCCAGGATGGGCTCTGCCGACGTACTATTGCCCCTTCGCTGCATTTACAGGTACGCGCTGCCAATGCCGTGAAAAAACTGCTCAAGAAAAAAGTCGAAGTAACCGACTCACCGAACTAAGCAAAAGATGCTATACAGGCTATGCCTTATTTCAGGCAGCAGCCTGTATAGCATTCTGCATCATCAACAGGTATTTCTGCGTATCACTAATCTCCTCGTATTGTACAGATGGTGGATATGGCAGCAATACAGGCAGATGATAGAGAGCGAGATGACAGAATGATTATGGACAGAAAGCAGAGGGTCGCACCATGGAACTTACATTTGCCAGCAACAGGCTGTCCCGTAGTCATCAGCGGGTAGCCGATTATATTATCAAAAATATCGAAGGCATTCCTTTTATGGTAGAGGAGGATATTGCAGCTGCCTGCAAAGTCAGCGTCTCTACTGTCTCCCGTTTCTGGGCGGAGATTGAATGCCGCAATCTCAAGGAATTCAAGCATCGGGTCAAGGAAGAAGGGCTGGTATCTCCCTCCCGCAAGCTGCAATCCGCATTTGACCGTATGGAAGAGCAGGGCAGTGCTTCCGCGCAGATGATGGATACAACCGCCTATCTGCAGCAGACCGCAGATCGGCTGGAGCAGGATGTTTTCGACCGGGCGGTGCAATTTCTAGTCGAAGCGGGTACTGTGCATATCTATGGTCCGGGCTCAGCTCGTGCACTGGCGTCACTATTGGAATTCCGGTTAACCCGGTTTGGTAATCAGGTGCGTACGATAGACTATGGCGGTCATGAACTGCTGGAGTCTTTTATCCATATGCAGGCAGGAGATGCGGTAGTGCTGTTCGGATTTGTCTCCGAATCGCCGGAACTGGCTTCCCTGCTGGATTATGCCAGGGAAGCTGGCTGCCGCACGATTCTGGTAACCGATCTGGCTGTCAGTGATATGAGGGGTAAGGCAGATGTGGCGTTGTATACTGCCCGAGGTGAAGTGTGGGAATTTCATTCCATGGCAGCGCCGCTCGTGCTGCTGGAGACATTGATTGTGGCAGTAGGTAAATCGCAGGAACAGCAGGCGATGCAGCGCAGCGAAGAACTTCATCGGCTGCGTCAGCAGTATGGCAAATGGCTGCCCAAGCAGATCTGAACAAGTAGACAGTGCAGGAGCTGGCATCATGATCAGGCAGCAAAAGCATTCTCTTGATCCCTAGGACAAGAAACTGCCGAACAGGACAGGCTATTGTATAATGAACAGCAGTATCGTTATATAGCCAAGGAGGAATACTATTCATGAAGCTCAAAGATGCTCTAGCCATTATCCGTGACAATGCCGAGGCTGCCGATTATCTGGCTAAGATTCCTGCCCGTTCCAGACGAACAGCCAAAGGAGAACTGGAAGCGTATGTCCGATTGGGTTGGCTGCTATATGCACTCGATAAGACGGATATCGCTCGCCCGATTGTAGAGCCGCTAACCAGCGTTCCTTTTGAGAATAATTATGATTACTGGACCTGGATCGAATATGCCTTGATTCTGCAGGCGGAGTTGTCCACCGGACAGGAGCAGGGAAAAGCGATCCGCGAGCAGGCTGTAGCTGCTGTAGAACAAGCTGTACAGACAGGAGAAACCGCAGTCGTACAGGTAAAACAAAAAGTGCAGAGCCGCTTCCTGAAAGGAGAGACTCTGCACACAGATTATATCGAAAAAGCGGTCCAGCACCAGGATGAAGTCGCTGAAGCGAACGCAAGATTGCTGCATCTAATAGATCTGAGCAAGTTGTCCATGCTGGGCGGTTCCGCCGAATATCCGGCAGAACAGGCGGCGCGTGAAGCAGCAGCGCAGCAATCGCGTATACGCGAAATTACTGATCGGCATGGATGGATAGAGCTCGATCCGTTCAAATAGAGATACCATTCATCCACTTCAGCCAGTGCTTCAGATCAACAAATTGCTGCTCCTGCTGACTGTAATATCGCCATACCTGTGGTTCGGCAGTCTCTTCCGGCCAGACCAGCAGAGTATAATCCCCATTCTCTTCATTCATTACGGACAGGACAGATAGCTGCTCATCCGGGTAAAGGGCAGGGGCACTGCCTTCCCGGTGCTCCCGCATCATGGTAATCCATTCACGAAAATGAGGTTGGTGCAGCAGTTCGCTCATCTGTACAGGGTCCAGCAGATGCTCGCCCAGATCCTGCCAACTGCCGGCATAGCTGAATCGCTCTCGCAGCTGGGAGCTGACCGGCTGCTGCACTTCCCTGTTCAGTGTCGGAATATGATCCACTATGATGCCGGGCGCGATTTTCAGCCGGATATGGCTTCGTGCTTCCATTTCGATCATGCCTGTAGCTACCAGTTCCTGTACCTTCTCTTCCATGCGTGCAGGGAATCGGATTTTGTACTGATCCAGCAGTTGCGATATGGACTGCATAGGGCGTTTCCTCCTGTCGTGTGCCGAGATGGTCATATTTCATTTTCTGCTATTCCGCCGAAGCATATTTTACAATGACGGCTTCGCGTCTTTGCTCATTATAGGCAATCCACAGCTCGTCACCTTCCATTACCCCGTAGAGCGGCTCAATCGACTGCTCGATTCGGTATTCCACATCTTTGCGCTCAGCGATGATCGTAGCAAGCGGCCGCTCGCCGGTCGTCCCATGGAACTGCACGGAGCGTACAATCGCGCTGCCCTGACGACCGCGTAGCAGTTCCGCTTCCCGTTCGTATTCTGCGAGTTTGACGCTGACCGGAATCTGAATACCCGGCTGTAATTCTTCGATCATATGCTGGGGAACAAATTGACTGTTCAAGCGGGTCACACTGCCATGTGCACTTTCCGTGACCAGCTCCAGCAGCATGAGCTGGCGACCATCGATATGAACCGGATACTTTTGCAAATGGATCAGCCGCCCTTGGAGCGCGGTATGATCTTGTTTGCGATACACAGTCGACTCACCATAGCGGAACATACGCGTCGTCCCGCCAATATGCAGCAGGGTAGCAATATCGCCTATCCGGTAAAGGAACCCCGGAGATTGAACAACAGGCACACGGTAGGACTGGCCTGCAGCTTCGAAATGAAGCAGTAATGCTTCTCCACGGTTGACCGGTCCGTAGCTGTCGATCTTCCGCAACATGGCGGATGGAATCGTCTCCGGTTCATCGGAGGGCAGATTATTGTTTTGCCTGTCATTTTCGGTCACGAACAGAGCCTTGCCGGTCACCGGATTGTAGCTGATCATGACCGGATCGCCGCTTTTTGGCATATTCAGATAAGAGACAACCTGGCGAATCTCGGTCTGTTCGCTGCGTCCTTCATGAGTAAACCCTACCAGGAACCGGATCAGCGGCTGATCATTGATACGGGTGCCTGTTTCTTCCATGGACAATATTTTGGCCTGCAACAGTATGCCCTGCTCTAGTTGTTTGCGTCTTCGCAGGGTCAGGATCTTGATCAGTACAGGCACGATCAGGAACATGATGACCGTAATGAACAGCCAGACCAGCCAGTTGATAATCAGGGCATTCCATTCCTTCACGTAACTGATAAAGCTCTGTACAGAAGGACGCTGATCAGCGGCTGTCAGTGCAGTATTTTGCTGCCAGCTGGTTACTTCATCTGTAGTTAGCAGGTTGACGTTTCCTTTACTGGTATCGATCATGCCGGCAGAGTGATCGATATAGGAATAATACAGGAGCGATTGACCAGACGGCTTGTAGAAATGCAGATCATGGCTGGTCAGATCATCGACCCCTAGCGAGCCGAGCAGTTTGGTAACATTGGTGAATTGACGGGACTGCTCGTTATAGATGTAGCCGGTGCGGGTTCCTTTGACCGGGTCTTTGGCTGTTGATCCGGCGATCAGTACTTCCTCATCGTTCAATAGGAACATGCGGGCAGCATAGACCGGTTTGGGTGTGGACAGTAGCCGGATTTTGTCATCGTTATTGTTGTATGCATATACCTGCTCCGGATAATCGGTCTCTACAGCCAGATGGGTAGATGTAGAACCTCCGAAGTGCTTGCGGAACTGCGTCTGGGCATGGTCTTCGGCATCAAACGGCTCATCCCGTTCGGGGTGGTAATATACATCCAATTGGTTGTTATCGTCCAGTATGCCGCTGATATAG
The DNA here is from genome assembly GCF_000346635.1 of Paenibacillus shenyangensis. NCBI lineage: Bacteria > Bacillati > Bacillota > Bacilli > Caryophanales > Paenibacillaceae > Paenibacillus > Paenibacillus shenyangensis. The sequence continues at coordinate 221,381 of NZ_AOIG01000005.1, read as the reverse complement.
GCTTTCGTCTTATCGGCGAGAGTAACTTCAAACATGGGAATCATGCCCGGTTCATCCCATACACTGGAGGTGTCCGTAATTGTAGTTGGACGCTGTCCCTGGAAATAAGAGCCGTCATTCAGATCAATGTAATGCAGCTGTCCATTATGAATCTGCGCATAAAATGCCTTCGGAGCCGGGTCAGCCGAAGCATTAAAGAAGATCAGACGTCCGCGCCACTCGCGGGTACTCCATTCCAGATAGTCGTCAATTTTGCTGGAACGATTATAGATTTGTTGCGGTTGTTCCTTACTGTTGATACGATACGCCAGCAGATTCTCGTTGGCATCTTTGACAGCGAGGATCAGATCGTCCTGCTGATAACTGGCCGCCGTTTGTTTGAACATATCGGAAGGCAACTGGAGCGTGCCTTCGTAGCGGTGACTATCCGCATCATATGTATAAGCGACGATATGATCATTTCCCGGCCTATCCGTAATTCCGATAACCGTATGACCCTGATCAGCGAAAAAAACATCCTTTACCTGATCAATCCTCGCACTAGCAGGGGCCTCATTGAGTTGTCCTGTGTAATCTCTCCATACCATCACACTGAGTAAAATGACTGGAAACAGAAAAATAAGACTGGTTGCAGCGGAAAATACTTTTTTCATTTACATTCTCCTCGGATAAAGTGAAATATCGGGTAATACGTTATGTACATATTCGTTATAAACGTCCCTATAAATGTAACATACCTGCCAGTCATCTTGCTAAAGCGTCCTCAAGAAGTATGGATAACAAGGAATTTGACCGAATCGGGACATAGATTGTATATTCCGAGAGCGGTCCGGTTATATATATGTTAGTATAGAAGCTGGATAAGAACATGTCCGTACAAAGAAGTACAGAGGAGACCTGAATATTTTGACAACTGAAGACCATTCCAATACACAATATGAACTGCCCGAGAACTATAATGAACTAAAAAAAGCAGCCCACCGTACAGCAGACTGGCAGCAACGCCTGCATGCTGCACAGGAGCTTGGACAATATGATCTGCCGCCTGTTATTGATCTGCTGCAGCATCTGATGAACCACGATCCGGTAACGGCTGTACGTGTAGAAGCCCACAAGCAGCTGCGAGGTCTCGGCCAGGATGTACAATTGCCGGAACGTCACAATACCGAGCTGTTCAACCATATGACCAAGACACTGATCCGTATCAAAAAAAGCCTCCCGCGTGAGCATACGTACGAGGATTTCAAAGACAAGCTGAACAAAATGCGTGCCGATATCTACAATGCCTATGAAGGCGAAAAAGGGGAAGAGTTCGATAGCTGGCTGCGCGGCAGATGGGAATCCCTGGATCTGACTCGCAATCCGAAAAAAACACCCAAGACCAATACACGTACGGAAAAGTAATAACCACTGAATACACATTGCCGAAAGCAGGCAGCACTGCTGCTTTGTATATACTATTCCCTTTGTAAAGGAGCTTAACTATGGCTATTCAAATTAATGTTCAGACAACGCCTAACCCGAATTCCGTCAAAATCAATGCAGATCGTGCCATTTTCGAAGGAACAGGCAGTACTTCCGTCAAAGCCGGTGATAGCATAGATCATGCTATTGCACAGGCACTCGTTAATATCGATGGTGTCGATAACATCTTTGGTATGCGTGACTTTGTAACAGTCAGCAAACTGCCTGATGCGAGCTGGGATGAAATCATGCCTCAGGTAGAGAAAATTTTCGAAGAAGCGTAATTCCAATCGGTATCTATACCGTGAGGATAGCTCTGTTATGACCTATAGCTTCACTTTGAAACCGGCCTCCTGCAGGAGCGCCGGTTTTTTTGTGCTTGAATCTGAAGAAGACAAGGGAATCGGAGAGAATATAGCTATCTATAGATGTGCTTCCTGTGGTAGCAGCCAATTATGACAAAAATATCAGTTTTGCCGCTATTGTAATGATATTGGTTTAGGCGTATATGTTATCTTAACTGAAATCTTTCGCACCGTGACATAAGCAGGATCACCCGGAAAAGGATAGCAACAGAGATGTATCTAATCACATACCGATCATAAGGAGGAACCATGCCGTACATTGCTGCTTTTATTGTGTCGTTTGTGTTTGTGCTGATCACGATTCCCCTGCTGCGCAAATGGGCGATTCGGCTTGATTTTGTAGATAAACCAAGACCGGATAGCGAACGCAAGCTGCACCGGGAGCCTATACCGCTAATGGCGGGAATTGCTTTGTTTGGCGGCTTCGCAATCTCGTACATATTATTTATGGATGCGGGTCTGTGGAAAATGACAGCTGTTATGGTAGGATCGCTGCTCGTACTGGGTATCGGCTTGATAGATGACTGGTACAAAGTGAGCCGCCGTGAATTTCCGGCGCTGCCGAAAATGATCGTACAGCTGGGAGCAGCGCTAATTATTTATATGGCAGGGATTCGCTTCTCCGGGTTCTCGAACCCTTTTAATGATCAATATATTCTGCTGCCGGACTGGCTGCAACTCGTGCTGACACTGCTCTGGATTTTTGGTGTGACTACTGTCATCAACTTTAGTGACGGGATGGATGGACTGGCAGGCAGTCTGGCAACGATCTCGGCGGTAACACTGTTCATCGTCGCAATGACGCAGGGACAGGGTGGATCGGCAGTAATGGCGATCAGTCTGGTGGGAGTAGGACTGGCTTACTTGCGTTACAATAAGCCACCTGCCAAAGTATATATGGGTGATTCGGGAGCGACCTTCCTCGGATTTGTTCTGGCGATTATCGCACTGGATGGCGCATTCAAGCAGGCGACACTGCTGTCGCTATTTGTTCCGATCCTGGCGCTGGGCGTGCCTATTTTTGATAATATCTTCGTAGTCATCAAGCGCATGATGAATGGCAAACCAATCTATGAAGCCGATGCGACGCAGATTCATTATCGCTTGCTGTCGAGTGGGCTGAATCAGCAGCAGGTACTGCTCGTATTGTGCCTGATCAGCGTTTGTCTGAGTCTATCTTCGATTATTCTCATACTGCTGCCTGTGTAATAGAATAGGCAGATTATGCAGTAAAAGCTTCTTCCTGAGGGAAGGAGCTTTTTTGTAGTTAACATTTTATTATTATCTATAAATTACAATATATACATAATTTAGCAGATGAGGTATTGTGAAAGAAGGACATATCGAAAGGGGGAAGATTATAGAGGAGTCTGTTATTTTGTTATCCAGCAAGCTGTGAAGGTATTGTGAGCGATGCAGCATCCTGCCTGAAGTCAGCATGATCATACATATATATGCTGCGAGTATTATCGTTATCCGCATTACACATTCAGGAGGGAATTTATGAGAAAAGCAATGTTGTATTTGCTGTCCGTAATGATGCTGTTGCTGCTGATTACGCCTTCATCTACAAGAGCTGCTGCGGAAGATAATGTATCTTCTAATGTCTATTCGGCGGCTGATTTGCCAACCATTTCATCGCAATCTGCTCCGACAGTAAATTCGGAAGGTGCATCCCCTTCGGAATGGCGGCGCTATTATTACTACACCATGCTGCTCAATGTGGAAGACGGATTTGGATTCGGAGATGACCCGAACCTGACTCATGGTCAGACGCTGACTAATACGCTGCCTGCCATGATCAAGGCAGAGACTGGCCGTGATGTCGTATTTTACGACTTTGATGCCTTTTGGGACAAAGACGGACGACGTTTATTCCTCATCTATATGATGGTATACGATGAGAAAATTCCGGATGTGGTCAAATTGCGTACTCGTCTGAATACAATGAAATGGTATTCTGATATGTTTCCGGTATACGAAGGTAAGCCTCTGGTAGAGCGATTCTCGTATGCTCCACGTTGGTAGCAGCAAATATACCAGCAGAATGATTGTATTTAAAAGTAGGAATCGTTCTTTTGGATAAAGGACAGTGACTGATAAAGTACATGTCATTACGGTCTATACTCAATAATCCAGCCAGCAAAAGCCTTTCTTCGGAAAGGCTTTTTGGCATGGTAGGAAAATGCTTCCTTTACTGTTAAACTGGTAAAGAAGAACATGGCTGGAAGAAGTACAGCTGGACGCGAACAGCAGCAGGATACATATATTATTTCAAAATAAGGAGTGCTGAATAATGGGAATTTTCGATATGTTTCGTAAAAAAAAGAAAGATCCTGTGCAGCAGGAGAGTAACCATCGTGCCGATGTAGAAGTGCAGGCTGCCAATACTCCACGAGCCGCTGTCGATCCGGGAAGTGACACTCCCGAGCCGGCAAGTATGCTGCTTGGATTTGCGCTACTAAGCAGCACCGAGTATGATGCCGAGCAATTGGTACGGACGATGCAGACCGATTGGGGCATTCAGGTGGATGGGCTGGAAGCCGGTGAGAATATGGTTTTTGAACTGGGAGATATGAATATTGCGGTCGCCTATATGCCGGGACCCATTCCGAATCAGGAAGTCGAATCCAACTGCAAATACAATGTATTGTGGCCGGAGGCGGAGCAGGTTGTCGCTACCCACCAGGCACACGTCATCATTACCGTTATGGGTATCACCGATCCGCTGATTGGTCATGCATTATTTACACAGATTACGAGCAGTGTGTTGAAGCTCGATAACGCGATTGCCTACTATGCTCCACCTATGGTCATGTCAGCAGAATCCTATATGGAGAGCGCCCGGATGCTCCAGGATCAGGAGCTGCCTGTTCAGTTATGGGTATTCCTCGGTCTATACCGGAGCGAGGACGGCGGCAGCTCTTCCTATACGGTAGGGTTGAAGCATTTTGGCAAGGATGAGATCGAGATTGTAGATTCCAGTGAAGAGATGGCGGATGTATTTGAATTTACGCTGAATATTGTGAGCTATGTGGTAGGAAGCGACGTGACATTCCGCGATGGCGAGACGATTGGATTTACAGCCGATCACAAGCTGCAGCTGACCCGTTCTCCGGCAGTTGCGATGGATGGCTACAGTATGAAGATTGGATACTGATGCAATTGTCGTAACTTATACTACAATCTCTGTCATTGTAGAATTTGCTGTATATAAAGGGCTGCTTTATCCCGCGAGGGATAGTGCGGTCTTTTTAACATAAAATGTCTGCTCTTATCGGTTTATGCAACCGATATACATACAAGTGTGTTTAATACAATTGAAGGAGCATGACAATGGTTAAATGGATAGAGCGGTTCATAGGTACAGCAATCATTTTGAGTCTGTTAGCGACAATGGATTCCACAATTATGTATGCGGATGATAGTAATACAGCAGCTTCGGAGTCAGCATCACCGCAGTCCCTGCTTGAGCAATCGATCAAGTCAGTGAAGTTGGCAAATCCAACCGGAAAGCTGAATCCGGCGAGTTACCAGATGCAGTTTGTAAAAGATTCAAAAGAGTTTCCCGCTATCGATTCGATATTTCCCGACCGATCAGGGGAACATATTATCATTGTGTACGATCTTCATGATTATGTGTACAAAAATGGTGAGTTTACAAATAATACAATTAAAGTAGCATCCATTCAGGCGAAAGACGGCAAAAAAGTATGGGATACCGTTATCGGTAAAAAGCAGTTTAGTCAGAGTATTTACAGTGTACAGTCCAATGGAGAAATCTTTTTGACTACAGAAGATAAAAGCCATTTTTATCTACATACCATTGATGAGAAAACAGGCAAGATTACAAGAACGATTTCACAGCCACATCCATCCAAGCCCACGTTTCTGGCATGGGATTACTGGTTGGTCGATAATAACCAGCTACTTGTGTCCTACGAAGTAAACAATCAATCGACTCTTCGTTATTTTGACGCTGCTGGTAAATTACTTCGGACGCGTACCATTCCCGGTATTGTTCGTAGTGCGCAGGCAGATCGTATTCTTGTGACAAACGGAGATGTTTTTCGCTATACACTAAGTGTGCAGGATGCCAAGGGAAATACAATATTCAAAAAATCAATTGCAGATCAAGGGTTTTTCTGGAATGCATATTTGCTGCCTGATCAATCGGTAGCTGTTGAAAGTCAGATTAATGGGAAAGCCAAACAGAAAGATCGGTTTCAATTAATTAAATATAATGCCAGAGGAGAAAAACAGTGGCAGCATACCATATGGGATGAATATTCTCCCTATTTGCCAAATGGAAATCAAATGATGGCTTTTCTTCGAGTGCAAAAAAAAGTGATTTTTCTGAATGATCAGGGAAAAGCAATTCATCCGATGTTCGGAAGTGAAGATGGATGGATGGGTTTAAGAAATAAAGAGATTTATTTTACTGGAAATATTACACGTATTGCTGATGCCAAAACGATGAAATGGCTAATGGAAATGGAGTATGAAGGGGATAAACCGCAAGTAGCCTGGCTGGGCAAGCAGCAATTAGCGATTTACGATGGCAAAAACGATGTGATTGCTGTTATCCGTATTAAAGGTAAGTAAGCAGATAGAGTCAACGAACTAATGGAAATAATAATTGTGTTCATCTATTTCTTCAGCCGATATACTTGAAGTTATACGACTGAAAATGAAGGAGCAAGATAATGGCTACATGGTTAAGGCGTTTGGTATACACAGGATTGGTTTTGAGTATGTTAGGAACCATGGAATCAACGACTCTGCATGCAGACCAGAGCAGTGCGGTGGCTTCGGAGTCTTCATCTTCTCAAGCCACACTTGAGAATTCGATCCAATCGGTAAGGCTTGCCGGCCAAAAGGGAAAACTGAACGCGGCGAGTTATCAAGTTCAATTTGCAAAAGACTCCAAAGATTTTTTCTTTATTCATACGATGTCGCCTGATCGCTCAGGAAAACATCTTATTATTATGTACCAAACCGAAGATGAATTTTTTGCGTCGGGCAAGGATGAGCATGAGGGATTTAGACTAGCATCTATCCAGATCAAAGACGGCAAAAAAGTGTGGGAAACGATTATCGATAATGAGCGTCCACATGATGGTGTATATGGTGTCGAATCCAATGGAGAGATGTTTGTAGCTGGAGAAGATAAGGATACGTTTTATCTACATACCATTAATGAGAAAACAGGCAAGATCACCAGAACAGTCAAACAGCCTCATTCATCTGACTCCACCTTTGAGTTATGGAAGTACTGGCTGATGGATAACAATCAGTTGGTCTTCTCCTATTCGACCAACAATAAATCTACGCTTCGGTATTTTGATCCAGCCGGGAAATTGCTCAAAACACGCACAATTTCCGGAACGGTCTGGGATGCAGAGAAGGATCGTATTGTAGTTACAGACGGGAATTTCTTGCGCTATACGCTGAGTGTGCAGGATCATCAAGGGAAGTATACTTTTAAAAAATCGATTGTTAACAAAGATTATTCATTATTCGTCTATTTGCTGCCGGATCTATCGGTAGCGATTGAGAGCGGTATGCCGGTTAAAGGTGGATATGCATGCCGATTAACCAAGTACGATGCCAAAGGCAAGAAGCAGTGGCAGCATGCAATGACAAGTTCGAACTTCCCTTATAAGGAAAAAGGAAATCGGATCCTATCGATTCATGAAAGCTCCAACAAAGTATTTTTCCTGAATGATCAAGGAAAAGAAACCAATCCGTTGGTAGGAAGCGGAACGATCAATTTGTCTGCAAAGGAAATTTACTTTGAGGGTAAGACTACACGTATTGCCGATGCCCAAACGATGAAGTGGTTAGCTGAATTGCAGTACAAGGGCGAGGAAGAACCACGAGTGTCCTGGCTGGGCAAGCAGCAATTAGCGATTTACGATGGCAAAAACGATGTCATTGCGGTTATCCGTATTAAGAATAAATAATCAAGCTGTATAGATATACAGGATAAATTTGAGTATCAACAAAATACTGAAAAAGAGCAATGCGCCAGATTAACTCACGGCGATTGCTCTTTTTGTTTGATGTGAATAAAATCAACTTTCGTTCCATGTCTCAAGCTGAGAAAGAACGTGGGAGGTATATCTATCGAAAAGAATTATTTCCCGTCAGCTCCGCTTGCAGTCATCCGCGGCTTGGACTCATCCGAATGATCCCCTGTGATCCGGCGCGAGTGCAGCATACGCCAGCCGGTTAATAGTGCCGCGATCAGGCAAATGCTCGCCGAGACTACAAACACAATATGCATACCTGCAAGGAAAATATCCGGACGACCCGGAATCAGCCCGGTGACCCGGTAGCCTGCCTCCTTGCTCATCACACCAAACAAGGTACTGGTAGCCACGGTGATACCGACGACCATCCCGATATTACGTATCAGGGAGTTTACACTGCCGGCAATGCCCAGCTGTGTTTTGGCAATGCGGGACATGATCAGCGAATTGTTTGGTGACTGGAACATGCCGGTACCAATCCCCAGCATCGCCACCCACGTACCGACAATCGGGATTGGGCTACCTTCATGCAGCCGTGCCAATCCGAACTGGGCAATGACCATCACAATCAGTCCGGAAAAGGTCAGTATTTCCGAGCCGATCCGGTCTGACAGCGCGCCGCTCATTGGAGCGATAACAACCATCATAATCGGAAACAGCATCAGCAAAAATCCGGCATGAAACGGCGACAGATTCAAAATGCTCTGTGTATAAAATGGCGCGATAATATTAAAGCAAAAGTTCGATACAAATACGAGAAAGCCACACAGAATACCCAGCGAAAACAGCGGATTACGAAACAATTCCAGCTTCAGTAGCGGCTCCGGCTTGCGCGTCTCCACCCACAAAAATACACCAAGCAGTACGGCAGCGAAGACAAGCGAGCTTACAATACGCATATCTGCATAACCCAGCTGTTGTCCCAGCAGAAGTCCGGCGAACAGGAACAGGATAAAGCCTGTAAATAGCCCAGTGCCTGCTTTATCAATCCGTGCGCCGGTTTTTACAATATCCGCCGGGAGCATTTTCCATCCAAATGCAATAGCGATAATCCCTATTGGCACATTGACCCAGAAAATGGATTGCCAGCCGAGTGTAGATAATATCACTCCACCCAGACTGGGACCGGCAATACTGCCCAACGATACAAAGGTACCGACGAGTCCCAGCGCTTTGCCGCGTTCGGTGGGTGGGAAAATATCTGTCACAATCCCCTGGCTGTTCGCCATTGTCATCGATGCGCCAATCGCCTGAATAACGCGCGAGACCAAGAGAAAGGTCAAACTGGTGCTGAATCCGCATAGCAGTGATCCGATCAGGAAAATAAGCATTCCCAGTTTGAAAATTTTGATTTTACCGATACTGTCCCCGAGTTTGCCAAAAAATAAAATAGCAGCACAGATCGCCATCAGGTAAATAGTTGTTACCCATTCAGTCTGCGCTACCGGAAGTCCCAGCGAATGGGATATGGTCGGCAGCGCGATATTTACAATACTCCCATCCAGAGTGGACATAAAGGTAAATAAATTCATCACAATCAGGATAACCCAGCGTCTGCGCTGAATCTCGGGGTCATCCTGATACGTTTTACGTGAAGGAGAATCCATCAATAGTGAACACCTCGTCTGTTATATAATAAGTGCCAGAGGAATACCAGTGTACGATCCGATATCTATATCATCACGATCGCTGCAACCAGTAGAACAAGTCGAGTATATAACCACATAGTTGCATCTGCAACTAATTTATTTTTTCGGAATCTGTTCCTTATCGTTTGTATACACATCATCATGAAATTCCGTTAAAATTAATATATCCATCTTCCGACGAACTAATCGATTTGATAGCGATTACAGTCGGATTAATCACATTGCAGATTGTATATAGACAGGTGCAGCTCATCCAGGGCTGCAATCAGGAATATATTATCCGGATCTTTATCCGGTTGAAGTAGGTGCACAGGCATGAAAAGAGATTCGATTGGCAAGCTGATCTCCTATATTAACCGTCTTAACCAGAAAAATCTGGCTCGCAGCTTCAAAGAGTATGATATTGGCAGCGGAGGACACCACAGTTACCTCAAAGCCATTTTACAAAGACCGGGCGTTAATCAGGATCAGCTGACTACCGACCTCAAATTTGACAAGGCGACGACAGCCCGTTCGGTGCGGCAGCTGGAGGAAGCTGGTTATATTGAACGGCGCACCGATCCAAATGACCGGCGTGCCTATCTGCTGTACCCGACTGAAAGGGCCAAGGCATTCGAACCAATGCTGCATGAGATTCTGCAGGATGCCAATGCACAGCTTACCCGCAACCTGTCGACAGAGGAAAAGGAACAACTCTGGCAGTTGCTGAACAAAATATATCATAATAATAATGAGTGAACCTCAACATATATGCACATTCAGGCAGCCTCTGATTTCTGGCTGCAATGGTAATATATCTCTGCATATCATTCCTGTACGCATAATATGAATCCGTTAACGATTAGGCAGCCTTTTGAGGCTGTCTTTTTGCTATGTCGGTATGAGGGGGGAGAAGCGAAAGAACAGTACGATTAATTAAGATGTTAAGCAGAAAAGGATAAACAGATGTCAGACGAAGTCTCTGGTTATTGCACGAATTAATTTTGAAAATAAAGCAGAATACCACCATGAAATACGCCTGTATCCACAGTGAATAAGAGCAGACCACAGCAGCAAACGCGCGGGTTCTATTCATAAGTACGGATATAAATTCAAAGGAATTGAGTCGGCAGCAGCAGGAATGTGGTAAGTATCTAATAATGGCCACTACATAAGAGGAAGGAAGTGACGCCCGGGCAAGACCGAACAGCACGGCTATAATCAGCAAGATCAGGATAAGAACAAGGATAAGGATTCACCGCTGCACATTGAATGGACAGCATACATGAGGAGCACAATGTCATAACTACACATAAGAGACACCACAGAATACACAGATGATATGCAGTTTACAGAGGAGTGAAATAAATGGCAGTCGACAGAAAACAGGTAGAAGATATTATCGCTGCGATTGGCGGCAAAGATAATATCGATACGGCATCACACTGTGTAACCCGTCTTCGTTTTGCCTTGCATGATGAAGATCTGGTCGATAAGGATGCACTCGATCAGAATGATCTGGTCAAAGGCCAGTTCTCGACCGGCGGACAATATCAGATTGTTATCGGCCCGGGTGTAGTCAATACCGTATACGATGAGTTGATAACGATTACAGGAGCAAGCCGCGCTTCCAAGGACGATGTGAAGCGTGCCGCCAGCAAAAAGCAAAACCCGCTTCAGCGTGCGATCAAGACGCTGTCGGATATCTTTATCCCTCTGCTGCCCGCGATCGTAACGGCAGGTTTGCTGCTCGGGATTAACAATATCCTGACCGGTCCGGGGATTTTCTTTACCGGTAAATCACTGGTAGAAGTGTATCCACAGTGGACCGACTTTGCTTCGATTATCAATACGATTGCCAGTACCGCATTTACTTTCCTGCCGGCATTGATTGGTTGGTCGGCGGTCACAAGGTTTGGCGGGAATCCGCTGCTGGGTGTTGTACTCGGGCTGATTCTCGTTCATCCGGACCTGCTGAATGCCAATAATTATGCCAAAGCAGTGACCGAAGGAACCGTACCGGTCTGGAATTTATTTGGCTGGGAAGTCAACAAGATCGGTTACCAGGGGCAGGTACTGCCTGTACTCGTATCCGCTTATGTACTGGCCAAGATCGAGAAATTCTTGAATCAGAAAATACCGGATGCCTTCAAGTTGCTGCTGGTGGCGCCGATTACGCTGCTGGTGACAGGCTTCCTGGCCTTTACGGTAATCGGACCTGTGACCTTTGCAATCGGTAATGCGATCACAACAGGACTGATTTATGTCTTCAATCTGGCACCGGCTCTGGGCGGATTGATCTATGGTGGATTATATGCGCCGCTCGTCATTACCGGGATGCATCATACTTTCCTGGCAATCGATGTACAGCTGATCGGTGCACAGGGCGGAACGTTCCTCTGGCCGATGCTGGCACTGTCCAATATCGCCCAGGGTGCAGGCGCACTGGCAATGCTGCTTGTGCTCAAGGATCAAAAAGTCAAAGGTCTGGCCGTCACATCATCGGTGTCCGCTTTTCTCGGGGTTACCGAGCCTGCGATCTTTGGTGTTAATATCCGTTATAAATACCCGTTCGTATTCGGGATGATCAGTTCGGCAATTGCGGGTGTGCTCGTATCGATCAATGGTGTTATGGCATCTTCGGTCGGCGTCGGCGGGATTCCCGGCTTCCTCTCCATTTTCCCGGAAAATTGGGGTGTATTCTTTATCGGGATGGCGATTGTGCTGGTCGTGCCTTTCACATTGACCGTACTGTATGGACGCTTTATGAACAAGCGTCAGCAAAATGCAGCCGACGACAGTGATAATAACAGCACCATTCCGGCTGCGGGAACTACAGCCAAAAGTCCAACAGGTGGAGCGGCATCACAGTCTGCTGCATCAGCCGCACAGCCTGCAACTTCGGATCTGACGGTGCTGGAAGTTACGGCGCCCGTTCAGGGAAAAGTTGTACCACTCGAATCCGTACCCGATCCTGCTTTTGCGGAGCGACAGATGGGACAGGGGATTGCAGTCGAACCGTCTGAAGGCAAGATCTATGCACCGTTCAGCGGCAAAGTAATTCATATTATGATGAACAGCAAGCATGCGCTGATTATGGAACATGCTTCCGGTGTACAGATTCTGATCCATGTTGGCGTAGACACCGTCTCGCTCAAAGGGGAAGGATTTACACTGCGGGTAGAACAGGGTCATGAGGTGGAGCAGGGTCAGCTGCTGATGGAGTTTGACCGCGATCTGATCCGTAAAGCTGGTTATGCGGTGATTACGCCAGTGATCGTAATGGATGGTCAGGATATGGTGCAATCAGTAGAAGAGTTACCAGGCGAAGCATCGGATCTGAACTATACGGCAATGAAGATTCATTTGAACGGATAAGTAAGGATCGGCTGTTTAACCAAGCAAGAATGATCTGTTATAGTCTAAAAGGCGCGCTTTTAAAGGCGTCTTTTTCTTTTCAGAGAGTATTATTGAATCTTTAGACTTATTCTATATAATTCAAAAGTCACAAAAAAATATCAAAATTCATTGACAAGCTGTAGAGCCTTCATATAAGATGGCTGTATAAATAAACAGTTCTTGTCAAAGCGAAGCACGCTTAATGTCCTTAGGGGCATTTTGCGTGCTTTTTTTGTTGTTCATTTACCTGGAAGGGAGCAAGCGCATTTGAGCATATCTCTAAATGATGCCGAGCAGCTGGCCGTAGCACGGAGACGGAAGAAGCTGTCTCAGGGGCAGCTGGCTGAGCTGATTGGATCATACCAGACACGAATCAGTCGCCTGGAGAATTCACGCAATAAGCCTACTGCCGAAGAGCAGATATTAATCGAAAAAGTGCTGGAGACCAGCATCTGGTCGACTGCCGGATCATGAAGCTGTCTGTCCGCAGTCTACCGCCTAGAGCCAACTATTAAGGAGTGTTACAGACGTGTCCATCATTCGTTTTCGTATGAAAAGCAAGATCTATGCCGGACTGATCGGCGGATTAATCGTCGCTATTCTGGCTTCGGCAGGATACATATTTCTGATCAATCATCAGGCGAATCAGCTCAAAGAAGTCAAACAGCAGTACGAAATCCAGTTGAGTCAATCCCAGCAGCAGTTAGCCCGGCAGCAGGCTGTATCCAGCAAAATCGTCGTGACGACCGCCGACCTGAAAGCAGGCGACCGGATACAGAAACAGAATATTGCTGTTGCCTTTGTATCCAAACAGGGAGCACCTGCCAATGCCGTCACCGACCCCAGTCAATTAATTGGCAAAATTGTCAAAATCAATATTGGCAAATCAACCCCGCTCACTTCATCGATGGTCTATGCCGAGGAAGCGACGCCGCGCGATTTGCGTAGCAAGGAATACAGTGTGGTGCAGCTGCCCACCAAATTGCAGCAGGGAGATTTTGTTGATGTACGTATCGGGTTCCCGAACGGTAACGATTATATAGTCTTATCCAAGAAAAAAGTTGAGGATCTGGCCGGTACCACCGTCTGGTATAACATTAATGAATCCGAGATTCTGGCGATGAGCAGCGCAATTGTGGATGCCTATTTGCAGGGTGCCCGGCTGTATGCTATCTCTTACGCCGACCCTTATATGCAGGACAAAGCGATTCCGAATTATCCGGCGAATCGTGATGTTATCAACCTGATCCAGTCCGATCCGAATGTGCTGGAGAAAGCCACATTGCTGCTGAGCAGAGCAGCACGGGAGACGCTCGATAACAGCCTGAGTCGCATGAGTGAAGCGGACAAAGCCAAGCTGGGCAGCAGACGTTCTGCTTCTGCACCTGCCAATGAACCACAATCAGCAGCACCAATGACCGAAACAGCTGATCAGCTGAATGCGCAGACTCCGGCGCAAAATGCACCTGTAGCAGCAGGCAATCCGGAGCCGGTCACTGATCCGGCAGCAGTACCTGCCGCCGATGTGACGCCGGATACACCGATTGTCTCACCGGTTGAACCTGCCGCCAGTCATTCATCACCTGCTACGACAGAGCAGAAGACAGCGGATGTTTTTGAACAGCCGCTTGTTAAATAAAGGAGGATCACCATGAACTACACGCTATTTCTGGGATCGACAGATATTAGTGATCTGCTGATCTACCTGAGCAAGTTTTTGCAGACCGCCGGTAAACGGGTGCTCTTGGCAGATGCCAGCGCCGAAGGATTTATCCGCTATAATACGCCGATTCTTCACACCGGTACGGGTGTGTCGGAATATGACCAGTTTGATATCGGCTATCAGTTTACCGATTTCCAGAGCATGAAGGAGCAGCTGGAAATCACGCAGGCATATGATCATACGATCGTATTTTGTTCTACGCCTGATTTTATTGGAGAGAAGGACTGGGAAGAATTTGATCAGCGCTTTATTGCCATTTCTTCCGAGAGACGCTCCCTTGAGAAGACTGCTGAACTGCTGGAAGATATGTTGGGGCAGCGAGAGGAACATCTGCCACGAATCGGGTTTGTACGGCTATTTGTCCAGCAGGTAGATAACGGACTGGCAGAAGATTATCTGGAACAGCTGTTATGCAATCTGCCGCTCCGGTTCGAGGAACAGTCGTTCATTGTGCCTTTTGATGAGATGGATTATATGCAGAAGATTATGAATCAGAACAGCAGCAGTATTAGCATCAAGCGCATTTCCAGGGAGTTCCGTACTGTTATCCAGGAAATTGCAGGCAGTGTCTCCCAGCTGAACCACAGTGAACTCAAAGTCTATGCCAAAAAACTATCGCGGAGGAGCCAGCCGGTATGGGGAATGTAATTGCTTTTTGGAGTCCATATCACGGACAGACGGGTAGCTCTTCGAATATGGTAGCCACTGCGGCTGTGATGGCGATGGATTATGTCAGTCATATACTGACTGCGCACACACACTACGGGATATCCATGGTCGAAAATGCCTTTTTGCGTAGTTGGCGAGGAACAGGCAGCGGGTCTGCCAGCTATTCTGCTCAGGGAATCGATTCGCTGGAGACGCTGGCCCGCTCCAAGCAACTGAGTTCATCAGTGATCAAGGATTATGCAGTACCTGTATTCAGCGGTTCTCTTGATGTACTGGCTGGTACGCAGAAGCCGGAGGAAGATTTGTTTCTGAAGATGCACGAGGTGACCGACTCGATCTGCCAGTCTGCTCGAAGTGCCTATGACCTGACTATGATCGATGTGACCAGCGGCACCCGCAATGTACTGACTAATGCCGTACTGGAATCAGCCGATATAGTTGTCGTTTCCCTGAACCAGAACATGGCGCTACTGCGGGAGTTTTTTGATCATCCGCCTGCTGTTCTGGAGGGGAAGACATTCATTATAGTGCTGGGACAGTATGATGCGGGTTCCCGGCTGACACTTACCAATATCAGACGTCTGTTCAAAACGCGAATTCCCATGTTCGCGGTTCCGCATAACAGCGGCTATATGGATGCTTGCAATGAACAGAAGGTCGTCGAATTTTTCCTGAAACGCAAGCATATCCAGGCCGCCCAGCCGGACTATGCATTTATGCAGGAGATCCGCAGGCTGACCCGGGGGATCTATCAGAGTCTTGCGATTGATCCCAATATGTATGAAAAGGAGGCGTAGGGCGCGGTGGATATCAGTCTCATTATTAACAGGGCCTGCATCGGTCTGATTGCGCTTATCCTGATTGTACTGGCTTATTTCAAATTCACGTACAAAGGTGATAGCTCGGATAAAAAGAATAAGCAAAACAACAAATATACACTCTCGGAGATTATCGAATACGTCAAAATAGCGCTGAATGAGATGACTTCTGCTTCGCTCGATGATCTGGGACTGTCCGAGGAAGAATATAATCGGCGTCTCAATCAGCGGGCGACATTGATCAAGTCACTCAAAGACTGTACACATGGCGATCTGAATGCCAAAAAGTTTGTCAAAGGCGTTATTTTTGACCTGCTGCTCAAAACCTATGAGTTTACGGAAGAGAATATGAACAAGGCAATTCCTTTCCATAACAGTATGGCTCTGAGCAGCCAGGATAAATTCGATATTATGCTATACCAGTACAAGGAAATGTACGGACTGAACGGGCTTGCCCGTCTGATCGATGATCATCAGCTGGCGGAGCTCAAGCTTCATCCG
This sequence comes from Paenibacillus shenyangensis, assembly GCF_000346635.1. Classification (NCBI taxonomy): domain Bacteria; kingdom Bacillati; phylum Bacillota; class Bacilli; order Caryophanales; family Paenibacillaceae; genus Paenibacillus; species Paenibacillus shenyangensis. The sequence continues at coordinate 204,779 of NZ_AOIG01000005.1, read as the reverse complement.
GACTCACAAGGCTCTGGTTCCTACCGGATTACAGCCGCTGAGATTGACGAAGTCTTCGAAGGATTCCGCAGCATTCTGTATTTTGAGGATAAACTCCATATTATTGTGCAGCGGGTCTATCAGACATTCAAGGGATTTAGCGTAGTGGATGAGGTACGCGATATGAAAATCGATGGAGTCAGCGGCGGTGTATCCGGTGTACCGGTCAGCCAGGTAGAGTACGATGATGATTTCTACGATTTCACTTCCCGGATCAATGAGCAGCATATACCTATGAGCCACGACAGTGTCTGGATTTTCTACCGCGGGAAATCGGTTCATCTGGAGTTTCTGTCGTTCGGTAGCGAGGCCGAGCTGAAGCGGGTCTGTCAGAATATCTACCGGTACAATAATCCCGGTCAACTATCGGAAGCGAACGGCTTCAAGGTCAATGAGATGAAAGATGGATCACGGGTCGTCGTTGTCCGGCCGAGTTTCTCGGAATCATGGGCGTTTTTTGTCCGCAAATTCGATCCGGCTTCGGCAACACTGGATCAGCTGATCACCGACCGGATCGGCAATCATGATATCGTCAAATCGCTACTGATCTACCTGATGAAAGGTGGACGAATCGTAGCGGTAACCGGCTCCCAGGGTTCGGGTAAAACGACGTTGCTGATGGCGCTGGTCGCTTATATTAACGAGACATTCACGCTGCGGATTCAGGAAATGTCATTCGAGCTGCATCTGCGCAAAATCTACAATAAGCGCAACATACTGACGTTCAAAGAGACCGAGACCGTTAGCGGCCAGTCGGGACTGGATGTACAGAAGAAAACAGACGGAACCGTCAATATCCTCGGGGAAGTAGCGACCGATGAAGTCGCCGCCTGGATGATCCAGATGGCGCAGGTAGCCAGTCTGTTCACCATTTTCACCCACCATGCCAAGACGTTCGGAGATCTGGTCTACTCCCTGCGCAATTCGCTGCTCAAACAGGGCATTTTCAGTAACGAGAAGACAGCCGAAGAGCAGGTGGTACGGGTGCTGAACTTTGATGTACATCTGCGGCGTGATCCGGATGGTTCCCGTTATGTGGAGCGAATTACCGAATGTATTCTGGTCGACCAGGAGCAAGATTATCCGGAGAGCTTCAAGACGGCTAGCCGGATGGATCAGCGATTCGTGGCCATGATGGAGAGTATGACCGAATACTTCCAGCGTTCCACCAATCGCAAAGTTGGAGAAGGACGCAATATTATCGAATACCGTAATGGGGAGTATGTAGCGGTTCATCCGATCTCGGACCGCAATCAGCAGGAGATGATGGAGATGATGGAGCCTGCCGACCAGCTGCGCTTCCGGCAATTCATGACAGAGAACTGGGGTGCAGCGGCCGTTGAATCTTACTAGTATTCTTATCTACATTCTGATTCTGTCCGGATTCCTTTTTGTAGTCCTGCTGGCAGTTCTCAAATATATCCAGCGACGCAACCAGCAGAATGGCAATGCGGAAGTATACAAAGCGTACGCCGACTATATTGGCTCCGGCAAGTCCAAGCGGATCAAGCAGTACAATCAGTTTCTCCAGGAATCGTATCATGCCTATATGCGTGTTCCGCTGCTCAAACAGTATATTTTGCGGATACGCAAACAGCTGCAATCGATCCACTCCTATGACGAATTCTCGATGCGCCGGGAGACGATGAAGATCGTATTTGCCACGATTGGCATTGTAGCAGCTTTTATACTGGCACTGCTGCTGATGAACAAGGATATGACCTTTATGTTCATGATTGCTTTGACTGCGCTGGTGATGAACGGCATGCTGATCGATACCTTTGTGAACCGGGTAGAGAATCGGCTGCTGCATCAGCTCAAGTCAGTCATGGATGATGTGCGGCATAGCTATCAGCAGCATGGAATGATCGAGGAAGCCCTGCATGATGCATCAGAGGCTTCCGGTCATGAAGCTACCCTGCATGCCAGAAAAATATACGATATTCTCGTCTCACCCGAACCGGAGAAGCTGCTGCAAAATTATTATCAGGCAGCTCCCAATCGATTTCTCAAAGCATTTGCCGGAATCTCTTATCTGGTCAAGGAATTTGGAGACAAAGTAGTTGAAGAGGGATCGCTGTATCTCGGTAATATGAACAAACTCACTAATGAAATCAATCTGGAACTGCTCAAGCGCACCCGGCTCGGTTATATGCTCAAAGGGCTCACCGTTATCTCGATCGCACCTATTCTGTTCACCAAGCCGATTGAGCTATGGGCCAAAAACAACTTTCCGATTATGGAGCAGTTCTATGACAGCAAGTTCGGATTTTTCTTCAAAATACTGATCTTTGCCGTTATTCTGCTCTCCTATGTACTGCTCAAAAAGCTGCAGGATCAGCAGGAAGGCACATACCAGGCGAAGGTGCGCAAAATCCTGTGGGAACAGAAGCTGCTGGAGTTCCGGATTACCGAATGGATCGTGAATCGATTTATGCCGCCGCCGCGGACAACCGCACGTTTTCGTATTCATACGCTGATCAAGGATGCCAATGCAGGTATACCTCTGGAATGGCACTATCTGCACCGGATTCTGCTGGCGGTCGCTTTATTTGGCACGATGATGTTTTCCTTTATCACCATGCATTCCATCACAATCCATAATATTCTTCAGGCACCGACCCAGAGCGCGACCATGTTCGGTGAACTATCTGCTGAAGATTTGCAAAAAGCCCGAGAGACCACTGCGATGGATACACGTATTTTGCAGCAGTTGGAAAGCATTCGCCCCGAGATGATGCAGGACCGCATTATGGAACTGGTGAACGAGAACGAAGATATTGCAGCCAACAGCTCTTTGTTCCTGACGACTGTAGAGCGGATCGAAGCCAAAATGAACACGCTGCAGTCCGAATATTTCAAATGGTATGAGTTGGTGATTGCGATAATAGCAGGCTATATCGGTTATCTGATTCCCTGGTGGATTCTGCTGTTCCAGAAAAGGGTCCGGTATATCGATATGCAAAATGAAGTCGATCAGTTCCATACGATTATCGCTATGCTGTCCGAGATCGATCGTATCTCCGTCGATATTATTCTGGAATGGATGGAGCGTTTCTCTACGATTTTCCGTGAGCCTCTACATAAGGCTGTACTTGATTTCGAGAGCGGCGCCGAACGTGCACTGGAGCAGCTCAAGCAGGACGCGCCGTTCATACCGTTGTCCAGGACGATTGACAAGCTGATTTTGTCGGTGGAACGTATCCCGATCCGCGAAGCATTCGACGATCTGGAGAATGAGCGTAATTACAATTTCGAGAAAAGAAAGCAGGACTACGAGCGCATGATCGAGACCAAATCGGAATGGGGCCGGATGATCGGCTTTGCTCCAATGACGGTGCTGACTTTTATTTATCTGGTACTGCCATTTATCTATATGAGCTTTGAGCAAATGAGCGCTTATTATGAACAATTGAACAAGCTGTAGGAAGCAAGTAGTTGGGAGCACATAACCAAGCGTTAAGCCACTAATAAAATGTATATACAATCAAAGGAGATTAACCATGAATAACGCATCAGCCGCACTAAAAGTAGCCGCAGGACTGTTCCTGACTATCGCTCTAATTACGATTGTGGTCGTCCTGTTCATCAGTGCCCAGGAAGCGACCAAGACAGCACAGAACAACTTTTCCGGTATCCAAAAGGAACTGGATCAGACGCAGTATGCCGTCTATGACAACACCAATATTTCAGGTAGCCAGGTGGTATCTTCGTTGCGCAAATTCAAGGATCAGGGTTCTTTTGGTATCCAGGTCGTTACAGGCAAGAACCCGTCCGGTATTTGGTATTTCCATCAGGTGAATAATACCGCTTCGGTGGACAGTACAGATTACGGTTCGGTTAGCAAGGATGCAGCGTCAGGGTCATTCTCCGATGCACTGGAGCAGTCGTCCAACAACTATATCAACCCAACCGGAACATTCAAAAGCGAAGTGATCCGGGACAAGAGCAATGTCGTACGTGCGCTGGTATTCCGTCAGAATTAATAGATGTACTAGATTATAGCAAGGTGATTACAAGGGGAGGCAGGAAGACATCATTTATCCTGCCTTTACCACAAAGGATATGATCATGAATGAATATAGGGGAACATGCCCGTTCAGCCCTGTGGCTGGGGGTAAGCTTTCTGATCTTTATCGCTTCGCTCAGCGGAGCCTATGCTCTTTTTCAGACATCCGCGAGAATCAATGAACAGACTTATCGTTTGACTGCATCAACAGATCCGAATATTCATTCCACCCTGAAAATCGACAATCCATACACCTGCACCGGAGCAGAGGTCCGCCAGACGATTCACCAGATAGACAGTCTGCAGGTGGACATCATGGTGAGTGGTACCCTGTACCCCAAAGACCTTGATCCGGATGAAGCAGATGTATCCTCTATAGATTTGGATCAAAAATATACCCCGGCATATATCCGTAATACGGAGGGCCAGCTGGTCATGCTGAGGTTTACCTAAGGGAGCATTACAATGAGCAATCCATTGATCAAAATATTCGCGGCTTTTATCGCAATTCTGTTAATGGGAATATGGCCGATCTATACGGCATTTAGCAGCCAGGATAGCAATTCGCAGATTATTGTGCTGAATACAGTAACCCGGTTCGTAGATAGCGTAAGGGACAAAGGCTATATCACGCCGCGAATGTTTCAGGAATTTGAAGATCAGCTCTATCTGACAGGGAATACGTACGATATCCAGATGGAGCATCTGCACAAACGGTATGATCCGGTATACAATGACGATGGCAGCTTTCAGAACGATTTTAAAGTCAATTACGAAGGCTATTACAATACCCAGATCAATGCCCGTTTGTTCCCGCATGGTAACGATAATCCCGACGATCCCGGCCGAATATACAAACTGAATAGCGGAGATTTCTTCAATGTGCAGGTCAAAAATACCAACCGTACCATGGCTACGCTAATGAGTGATTTTCTGTTCAATGCAGTACAGGCTCCCAACGAGAAGATTATTATTCCGTACGGGGGGATGGTGCTGAATGAAGATTACTAGCTTTGCCGTTGTGCTGGTACTGATTCTGCTGTTTATTTTCGTGCGGAACCATATCGATCTGGAAGATAACCGAACGAATATGCTGCTGCAGACAAGGTACAACCGGGCGATCGATACCGCCACGCAGGATGCTGCCCAGGCCCTGATCACCAATGTCAGCCAGCCGCTGGAATCCCAGTATCAGTCAGCCAAAAATGTAAGGATCAACAAGGAACAGGCAGCCGACACCTTTTTCCAAACCATGTATATGAATTTCAATGTGACCCATGACCCGACAGGTCAATATGTGCTGAATAGCTATATTCCAGCGCTCGTTGTAATTGGGTATGACGGCTATTATATGTACCAGTTTGAAGAATATCGGAATGCGCGGGGAGAAACCCAATTCCGCCATGTATGGAGTCCAAAGAAGCCGTATGTCTACAAGGATCAGTACGATAATACCTACAGCTTCACACTGGACGATTATGTAACGATCCAGCGCAAGGCGGATGAACAGTGGATGAAGGGATTCCGCGGAGAAATAGCGGGGCAAGCAGGTGTTCCTTTATTGAAAGATACCTCTGCTTTTGATGCAGCGCGTCGAACAACTATTGTAAATGCGATCCAGAATGATCTGGAGCGGAGTATCAATCAGTACAATGTCACTTCCAAAAGATACGGAACCTCTTATACGTTTACCGTGCCCTATATCTCGCAGGAAGACTGGAATAATACGATCAATGATGCAGGTGTATTAGCATTTGTTCAGGGGATTCCGCTGGGTAGTCAGTATTATAATAACTATGCATTGGGGGGAGCGCGGATTATAAAAAGAAATATCTATAATGCTATTACTGCTGACAGTCATCATTACTATTATCCTGTCGGTTCTTGTACCTCTAAATATCCAACAGAGGAGGTATTCACCTCTCCTAAGGAGGCGGCGCAAAATGGGTACCGACCACTGAATTGCACAATTGGTTATCCAAATTGACTAATTTTGCCGATAAAATTAAAGTGTGCCAAAATTGGTGCATCACCACAGTTGCTGGTCGAGAGTCCATGAATTACATATTCAGCAATAATCCAAAATACTTATACGGGGGAAGTAACTATGTCAACGAAAGTAATGAAAAAGACTATTTTGTCAGTAATCGCAGCATCTATGCTGGCAATCAGTATTCCAGTAGCGCAACATACTAGTGCTGCTGCGTTCAAAGATGTACCCGCCTCTCACTGGGCAAAAACAGCTATTGAACAAGCAGTAGCTAATGGCTATTTTAAAGGTTATGCCGATGGAACATTTAAACCTGGTGCCCAGGTTACGCGAGCTGAGTTTGCTGTGTTGCTGGATAGAGTATCTACCAATCCTACTAATGGAGCAACTGTTCAATTTAACGATTTGAATGGCAATTGGAGTGAAGCAGGAGTAAAAGATGTTGCTGTCAAAGGATTTATTACATCCGCTGATTATCCGAATGGATTCAAGCCTGCAACGCCTCTGACGCGTAAAGAGATGGCCAAATGGATGACTTCTGGATTGGCGGCAGCCGATACGGATTACCAACAGGCAGTTAGTGATACCGCAGAGACTGTAGTACCAGTCGCAGAATATTTTAAAAAGACATTGTCTAAAAGTGACTATCCCTATGTATCTGTAGTTCTTGGAACAGGATTGATGTCCGGCTACGCTGATGGAACATTTGGTCCATCGAAAACAACAACGCGTGCAGAAGCGGCAGTGATCTTAATGAGATTTGCAGATGTGCAGAAGCAGAAGGCAGATAATTTTACTGGACTGAAAGAGTTGAGAGCAGTAGGTAAAACGGGGACGAACATGGAAGTGATAACACCATTTAATAGTGGTGTTACATCTTTTAAAAATGTACAAGGGAAAAAAATGAATTACCGTTATGGAGCAGGTAGTACGAGCTTGAATTATTTGATTTTTGTAGATGCGCGTGATTGGAAGAATAAAAAAAGTATTTATGCATCAGCATTTGTAAGTGATACAGACAAAAATGCTTTAGAAAAAAGTAATTTTAGAATATATACTAATCAAGATATATATCCTGAAATGCAAGGATTTGCGCTTGATCAATATATGAGCAGTTTTGTACCTATGTTGGCAGCGGGAGCTGCTATCCGAAATGAATTACCAGAAAAATTCGGGTATGATACCTTACCTTTTGTGAATGCAAAAAGCGTCTTCAATAAATATTTAGGTGATCCTAATGGAATGAATATTTGGACAAGAAATTATATTTCTGCTTCAGATCCTAAAAGTATATACGTTGTAGCAGATGGATCATCATTTGCAATATTAAAGTGAAGGTATCGAAAATGAAAAAGAAAATTATTTTAGCCTTGCTCTTTTTTATAGTAAGTTCATTTCAAAATTATCAATATTTATCTCCCTTTTTTATAACTAATATTATTTACAGTGCAGAAATTCTTAAAAAAACGGATGTTAGCAAGAAGCGGATATATCCGCCTCCAGGTCTAACAGTTTTGCCAAAAGGTCCGGCGAAAATACAAACTGCAACTATCCCTTTGAGTGGACAGGCTGATCCTAAGCCTAAGGTTGTGTGGACGCAAACAGATGAAGGGAATTGGCTCGCCTCCCGTAATGATGGATATGATAAATATTCAGCTAAAGGTGTTAAAAAAGATGGTACTTCAAAGCCTACTATGGAAGAATCAAGACCTGAAATGACTATAGTAACAAGTAAAATCACCGCTGATCAGTATCCACCTGATGAAATGACAGACGATACTGGATGGATTTATAATCAAAAATATATAACCGATCTTACATTTGAAAAAATAAACTGGAAAACTGCTGATAGCTATGACCCGATCAGTATTGATTATACTAAAGGAAACACATTTGCAATAATTGAAACTAAAACAGGATATAAGAAACTTGAAGATTTGCAACAGTCTTATACTAAAGAAGGCCAGTATCCAGTTAAATATAAACTTGAATACTATACGCCGTTGCTAATTAATTACACAGGACATGTGATCGAAAAGAAAGAAATTCAGGTTACTTCCGACGCAGAACTTGAAGTAGGAGGTACCACTCAATTAAAAGCTGAAGTTCGTACAAAAGACTATAACCAACAGGAATTTGGCGATAATTGGGTAGATGTTACCAGTCGTACTCAAACCAAATGGACATCTTCCGATCCATCTGTAGCACAGGTGAATACTGCTGGGCAAGTTACTGCGCTCACTAAAGGAAGTACTAAAGTGTCTGCTGAATGGAAATCTGAAGACGGTGTATGGCACTTAGGAGATAATGTGGAAATTACAGTAGGCCAAACAGAAGAACCTTCAACTCCGCCTCCAGGTAATTGTACCTTCACCATTCTGCCGCCTACCCGATCACAGGAAATTACCAAATCTATTATGGATCCAGAGGCTGCTGGGCATATTCTTGGTGATGATATAGCTAATGGACGCCATTTTGACGCCACCAAGGGTATACCGACCAGTGAAAACTTATATGCTAATGCCTGGGGATATAATTACTTATTCCAACATAATTTTGCCGAAATGAAAGGTAAGATTGAATACCAGTGTAAGATCAGTGTAAAGTACAGCCTGAAATGGCAAGAGAAAAATAATAAAGATAAGTGGAAAACCAAAACAGGTTCTGCTACCAAATCCTATGAATTTAACTTCACACGTGATTATTCTTACTGGCAAATCAATCTGTTGAACGTGCTTGGCATTGATCATGCAGTGATGAATAATTACGCTCTACCGAATGGAAAAGTAACGTTGCCGGTAAGTGGATATACTGCACCCAAAATAGCAAAAACAAATAGTACTAATGTAAAAGATCATGTGCGACCTGATGAAACTGGCGCGATTAATTATAATCCACCAACTATCAATGGGGGCAAAAGCGGCCGACCTACTCCACCAAATGATCGAAGCAAGTTGAAAAGCATGGCTGAAGGCAAAACCGATGATCCGCAAGTACGTAACGATGAGCTACAATTCACCTTCAAAAATGTCAAAACAGAAGTGATGAATAGTGATTGGGTTACTAAGGTTGGTCCGCAACCCAAAGAAATTCCTATGCCATCCAAGATTCGTTCATTCAAAGATTCTAGTGAGAAGATACTTTACAAAGGAGTCCAGCTTATCAGCAGCAAGCTGGTTAATCGAGCTAATACACCGTCTACAGGTACTATTTTCTACTCCATGCTGAATGAGAATGTAAAAGGAGAAGGTGATAAAAACTTTCCAATCCAGAATATCAACACGGTAACGGTACATACTCCTGTCGTCAATTACGCTTCAATCTCGGATGACAAGCTTCACAATCAGAAAACTGTACCTGACTCGAGTCGAATGGCTTTGATTTTGGATCGTCCGTTTACCGTCCGCATCCCTACGAATGGACAGCATCTAAACGGATCATCTTATCCCGGATATGGAAAAAGGGATTTCGCCAAGTATTTCAAAATCAAGCAGGTTCTTTTCCCGTTTGATGCGTATGCTGCAGATGGTAAAACATTTTACCCCAAAAACACCTGGATTGATGTTCCAGTGAATCAGCTGGATACAGTATTTACGCTGCCCGTTTGGGTAGACGAAGGTGATTATACGGTATTGTTCAGGAATATTGCGGAGAACGCTCCTGCCAGCTTTACTGCAGAACAAGATGCCAACCTGGATCTGAGCAACCATGTTGCCAAGGATTCTGTTGATGTTGAGGTCATAGGACGTATCTATGATTTCCATGTTACCGATATAGCAGATTTCAATTGGGAAAACGTGTTCCGTACTGCCAAAGGAAGTAGTTCTCCCACAGGCAAATCGTTCTGGGTAGGACCGAATGGAATAGATGGAGAAGCGCGTGGAAACAGTTCGCCATATGTGCTTCCCATCATGCGAGGGAGTCATCCACTCACAGGTTTCAAAAACGTATCTGTGAAGACGGGATACCATTTCAAATTTGATTTGAAAACGAAAGGTAATATGTTTGGAGACAAGGATGCAATCCGGATTACTCCAACGTTCTATTATCAGGATAAAGATGCGGCTACTCAGCCGGAGCGAGTGCCAGTAGACTTGTACTATCACTCGGATAACCAAAGGTTCGTCAAAATAGGTTCTGCTTCGGATACCGAAAAACGCAATGTAACCTTGAACCAGCGCCTTCGAAATGTATCAGCGGTCACGATCAAAAATACAGCCGCATCGATCTATGACTTGTCGACTGGCTGGATGATTAACAAGGAACAATACATTGCTAACTTTATAAAACGTTCCAATCAGCCAACGTACACAGGAGGCTACGATATTCAGATCCTGACTTCGCCATTACGTACCTTTATTAATACGTTTGAGCGACCAGCCAATGCCTCGGCATCGGCTGCCAGAGTCAATGCCAGCATACAGCAGTGGTATGGTGAATACAGTCTCCCGGCAAATGTATATGCTGTACCCAAAGGAACAAATCTGGCCGAATATGGACGTTCACATACGCTGGATGAGAAAGCGCCCATTTTCCTGAAGAATGGTTTTATCGTAGTGAATTTCGATCTGGAATCGGTAGTTCATGGAGATACGGCTCATCCTCATTTGCAATATATTCATACCCAGTCAGGTTATAACAACCAATGGTGGGATATGGAGGGATACGATCATACGGATGATAGCCGCGATCATATTGTTAAAGATCCGTATAATGTCAGCTATAGGGTCAAAGATGGCGATGTTATCTTCTATGATACGGACCTGTCCTCTTATAATGACTTTGCTGCTTCCGGAACGCACTAAAGAAGCCGGATAAAATGAACTTGATAGCCATAACAAAGAAGCACCGTCAAACATTGGTTTGCGGTGCTTCTTTATTTACGATCCATACTATTCTTCCCAGTTCCACAACCGAACTTCTCCGATCTGAATCCGGCTGGCAAACGGTTCTTTTTTTAGCTTTAGTACTTCTTTGGTTGGCCCGGTTACCGCCATGCCGTAGATCTGTACACCATTTTGCTCAATATAATGGATAATCCCATCAAAATCATAAAAAGGAGCAGGCGCGCGGAGTATTCCTTTATAAGGCTGGATCAAACGCAGCGTATTGAGAAAATTCTTGTTACGTATATCACCACTTCCATAGGCCTGCACATTCGGATAGCTGTAGCTGGAACTGCTTGTGCTGCTGAACCAGCCGATCTTTTCTTCACTTTGATGAAGCAGGGTCCGATCCGAATCATGCCATATTGGATCATACGGGAATCCAATCATGTAATTCCATATGGAACCAGGCTCATTCATATCAGCCTCGCTTCCGGGACGTACAGCCAGCCAGAGTGGCTTCATTTTTTTATCCTTGAATAACTGCAGTGCCTGGTCTGTGCTGTAATATTGATCAAAGCTAATATAAGCTTCAACTACCGTACCCTCTGGCAGATGTTCGAGTCGTTTCCAGGCAGCTGCACTGTCATTGGATACATCTGCTCCTGGAGGTTGAAAAGGTAAAGGCGGTGGCGTGACTTCTACGAACCAGTCGGTATGATACGTACGTGCAAAATTAAACGAGATATCCACCGTATAATCCGCAATTTTGACCCGGCTGCTGCCGATCTGTTTTTCCATTGCTCCTTTGATATGTAGACCGGTTGTATCGACATTGGCACCCGCACTCTCCAGCGATACATTGGGCTGTGTCACCGCAATCGCGGAACGGATCACATCACGGTAAGTATCGATACGACCACCCTCTTGAATCCCATAGAAAAAAATATTGAAGATGGTACATACGAAAATAAAAGCAAAAAAAGCTCCAATGACAATCCCTGCTGTACCGGAGCGTGAACGCCACTTGCTGCGCCTCATAATCCGTCGTATCTTTTTCTGGTCGATCCGGTCATCCATATAGAGCTGCCCATATCGACGCATAAAGGCAGGTTTTAGCGCTTTATTTTCGGGAGACGGCTGTGCTGAGGTATCTGTAGTAGGCGAGTGCCGCGTTTGCGACTTCGGTTGTTTCTCTATATTTCTGTACTTCTCTTCATTCAGCAGTTCCTCTGTATCCTCGTGCTGTTCGAAATGAGCTTGATTCAACGGTTCATCCGTATCCGTATGCTGCGAATGTTCATTTGGCTGCTGATCATTCGTATAGTGCTTCGTCTGATTCAAATGGTCATTGGTATGTGGTTGATCCCGATCCAATTGTTCGTCAATATACTGCTGATACTGCTCCAGGTTGTCCAATTCCTGTTCTACTTCGGCACGCTGTTCTTCGGATAGTTTGCCGTCATAATAATCCTGGAGTTTTTGTCTAAATGAGTCATTCATCGTATTCACCGCCCTGATTGAAATCGCGTATTCGCTGCCTTCCGCGGAATAGTAGTACCTTGAAATAGGCTAAAGAGATATCCATAATCTCTGAAGATTCCTGATAAGAGAACTGGTGAAAGTCATACAGCAGCACGGCCTGCTTTTGCATTATAGGCAGCTGATCGAGTTGAGTTATGACCAGATGGATTTGCTCTTGCTCAATCAGTTGATTGTCAGGAGAAGTCTGCGAATCGGTGATCTGGTCGAAAAAGGCTGGCTCCTGCACCTGCTGCCGTTTACGCTTGCGCTGGTCATCGATAAAAGCATGATAGGCTGCCCGGAATAGCCATGGTTTTACCTTTTCGCCGTTATACACTTCCAGATACAGATAAGCCCGGTAAAAAGTCTCCTGCATCAGATCTTCCGCTGTATGATGATTGCGACTGAGCGAGTACAGATATCGATAGATGTCATGGGTATACTGTCTGTATAATTGATCCAGATATTTGGACACCATAACCTCCTTTCACTGTAACCACGTATGAAACTGGAAAATGTTACATATTTAACAGGGAGATTTGTATTTATTTTAGAATCGTAATCGCATACAGATATGTATAGAGAGATAGGAGCGAGCATACAGCTATGCAGGAACAGGACGGTGAATTCTCACCGCCCTGATCTACATCTATCTAGTAGTCATTATTGTTTTCCAACAAGAATTTATTTCTTCGTGCTACGCGGACGCTATACCATATCATGCTTATTCAATCTATTGAACTTATACAGCCTGTTATTCTAGCTGCTCCATCCAATTCGTCCAACGTAATCTAGTCATACTTGTCTTATTTCTATCTTACTTGTTAAATTCCACTGATTCGTGCATCGCATCCATCGCTTTTTGTCCGATAATGCCAAGACGCCAGATAGCGACACCTTTAAGGTCATAGCGTTTGGCGAGACCGATTTTGGTATTGACCGATTTCTCGTCTTCGCTGCTCAGGGAGATGCCGAGGATGAGCTTGCTGCGATCGACCTGCTTCAGAGCCAGCTGAATGGCATTGTCGACTTTGTCAGTGGGTTCCGGACTTTTTTTATCGGTATAATCGTAAGCCATGATGATCAGATCATCGGCCAGCGTGCCGAGCGTCTTGTAATCATAACCGGTATAGGAGCTGTTCAGCGGGTGCAGGGCCAGCGTCAGTTTGAGTCCTTGCTGATGTGCTTTGGCAGCTATATTTTTGACAAAGGCGTTATAATCCGACTGCGCTTTGGCTTTGTCACCACTCCAGCCAAGTCCTTCAAAGTCCAGTACGATTCCTTTGAATCCTTTGCTGGTAGCTGTATCGATAATGGACTGGATTGTCTGGTTTTGCAGGGTTGGATTTTCCAGATTCTTGGTCAGTTCCCCATGTCCGTCTACCGAATAGACCATTAGATATGGAGAAGTACCTTGTGCAGTGGCATTCTGGATCATGGATTCCGGCGTATCGCTGCCAGCTGACTGTGGCCATTTGAATTCCGTATTGGAAGTAGAAAATTTGCCTTCTGTCGTAATTCGGCTCCAGCCATAAGCTACGCTGTCAAAGTCAGGTATCATCGCGCGCTCATCATAGGAGGAAATTGCGTAAAATCCCAGTGTATACAAATCCTCTACTGGAGAGGTGATCGATACGGTATGGTTGGAGGCATCCCATTTCACATCTGCACCAAACTGCTGGCTGAAAAAGCTCAGCGGAATCATCGTATTGTTATTAATCGTCTGCGGAGCAACGGCAAGTGTAACCTTTTGACCATCTACTGTCGCGTTCGTGCTATTCATGGTAAGTATGACCTTTTTGTTGCCGGAACCGCTGGCGGTAATAGTCTTGCTGGCCTGATTCCAGGATACCGGAATACCCAGCGCTTCAGCGATTGCACGAAACGGCACCATTGTGGTTCCTTTGACTATTGTTGGAGCGACCGGGAAAGGCAGATTATATCCGTCCAGTGTAATGCTTACCTGAGGCGCAGCTGCATGAGTGACCGTACTGAGCGAAGAGCTGCTCGTAACGCCGGTACACAGCAGGCTGCTGCATAGTGCTAATTTAAGTATATTGTTCATGTGAAATTGCTCCTGTCTATTCTATATTGGTATACTGCTAGGGCCAGGCATGTACAAATGTGGGGAAGAGAACAATAAAAGTAATCGTACAAATTCAAAAGTCTTACTGTACATACCGGTAATATATATGGAATGTATCTGTAAAAGAAGCATCACTATACTATTGTACTAAAATATGGATGAATTGTTTCTCACAGCAGAATGATAATTTTGTCATAAAGTAAAAGAGAGCAGACACAAAAAGGTGGCATGAATACAGTTGTAAATACATAGAAAACAGGAGGATGTCATGATACCTGCGATCACTATTTTGATTATAGTTCTGATTAACTATGTAATCCCGCGTCTTGCCCACAAATACCTGCATATCGAGAAACAGAATATTATGCAATCGGCTGGCCGAAAAGCCATGATAGTCGGCAATGTCATATATGCAGCTGTTATTATCGTTCTCTTGATGATTCCAGGAATGCCGCCGCTGTACGAGAATTTCAAATTTTATCTGATAATTGTCGTAGGATTGATTGTTTTGCTAAGTGCTTATCAGGTCGGATTGGAAAAGAAATATTTTCCGCATTCCAGACAATATATCGTTACATTAATCGTGTCGGTCATCGGAATTTTGTATGTATGCGGGCTTTTGGTTTTTATAGATTAGATAATTACATCAACATATGCCACTGCCTGGCGTTTCAACAAAAAACAGCCTGCTTCAGATTTATACTGAAGCAGGCTGTTGGCATAGCGGAATACAATTATAGAACGAGTTATAAAACGAACATACCGACCAGTCCGCAAACGATACCAAGTACAACGACGGAACCCGCGACGAACAGCGTGACTTTGAGCGGGAAAGCGCGTCCGATCATCAGCATGGACGGCAGGCTGATGGCTGGCAGGGTCAGCATCAGTGCTGCAGCTGGTCCTGCGCCAAGCCCCAGACTCATAAAAGATTGCACAATCGGAATCTCTGCTGCTGTCGGAATAACGAACAGCATACCGGCCAGTGCGAATCCGGCGATAGCGAGCAGACTGTTGCCGCTAGCGATATCCATTGAAGGGAAGAGCCATACCCGAGCTGCACCGAGCAGCAATACGAATATGATATAAGCAGGTACGATGCTGATCAGCATATTCAGAATACTCTTGCCCCAGCGTACCATCAGCGGTTGTTCCGGTGCTGCCGGAGGCGCTGCATTGGGATCATCCATCTTCATCTCATCCGGCAGCTTCTCGGCAGGAACGAACCGGTTTGCCAGATAGCTAACGCCGAAAACAAGAATCAGTCCAAACACGAGACGCAGCAGCGTGAATTTCCACGACAACACAAAGGTCATAAAGACCAGTGTCGCCGGATTGAGAGTCGGGTTACCGATCCAGAACGCCAGGCTGGCGCCGACAGAAGCCTGTTTTTTGCGCATGCCGACAGCAATCGGGGCTGCGCAGCAGCTGCACATCATACCTGGCAGTGAAGCGACACCCGCCAGTGCGGTACTGCGAAAGTCCGCTTTGCCGAGTACACGCAGCAGCCATTGAGCCGGCAGCATAACCTGCAGCAGCGAACCGAGCAGGATACCGAGAATCGCGGCTTTCCAGACGGCTTTGAAATAGACTACCGCATATCCCCATGCCGCTTCCCACGATGGAGCGCCTCCGGTAGAGTCTCCCAGAATCGAAGCTCCGATAGAATGATCGGCAGCAGCTTTGAACGCTTTATGGTAATAGGGCCACCATTTCACATACATCAGCCCTGCAATGACAATAACCAAAAAGCCGACGACCAGCCAGATCACTTTTTTGTTCGGCTGGCGTAAGCCTGAATCCGTTGTGTGCATATTGTTCCTCCTGATTAAAATATCAATAAATGAGCTGCACAAGCAGATCACAGGTGTAAATTATAGCATAAAAATATAAGCCGAAACGCAAGCTGCATCGAATTATTTGCCGGGCTAGTGGTATAATTAATAAAGTGCTGTTCTAAAGCAATATTCCAAGGACAGCAGGAGATCACCGACGCTTCTGCTGTCTTCTATAGATACTGTACAAACCCTATACCCGAAAGGAACGATAATATATGTCATCTACCGATGCAATCAAATTAACTTCACTTTCTTCCAAAGGCGGTTGCGGCTGCAAAATCGGACCTGCCGATCTGGCTCAGGTACTGCGTAATCTGCCACAGGCCATCCCCAATCCGAATCTGCTCGTAGGCCTGGATACAAGCGATGATGCAGGGGTATACCGGCTTACCGATGATCTGGCTATTGTGCAGACACTGGACTTTTTCACCCCGATCGTTGATGATCCGTATTCCTTTGGACAGGTCGCTGCAGCGAATGCGATTAGTGATATTTATGCCATGGGCGGCAAGCCGCTGACAGCGCTGAATATTGTGGCATTTCCGATTCATACGCTGGACAAGCAGATCCTGACCGATATTCTGCGCGGTGCCGGGGACAAGATGGCCGAAGCAGGCGTAACCCTCGTTGGCGGTCATTCGATCGATGACAAGGAGCCTAAATTCGGCCTGGCCGTGACCGGTACAGTCCATCCGGATCGTGTTCGTACCAACGCAGGAGCCAAGCCGGGTGATCATCTGATCCTGACCAAGCCGATTGGCGTCGGTATCCTGACAACTTCCGTCAAAAAAGATCAGCTTAGCGAAGAGGAAATTGCCCTCGTTACTCAGGTGATGAGTACGCTGAACAAAACCGCAGCCGAGACGATGGATGCGTATGAAGTGCATGCTTGCACCGATGTGACCGGATTCGGTCTACTCGGTCATGCTTCTGAAATGGCTAAAGGTAGCAGCAACGGTATTGTGATTCGTCAAAGTCAGGTGCCTGTGCTGCCGCGTGTACGCGAACTGGCAGAAAATGGCTTTGTACCGGGCGGTACCAAAAACAATTATGCCCATCTCGAAGGCGATGTGACTTTCCCGGCAGATATGGATCAGATCGACCAATGGATTCTGTGCGATGCCGTTACATCCGGTGGTCTGCTGATCGCAGTTGCCGAACAGGATGCTGCCCAGCTACTGAGCGATCTGCTCGCTGCAGGTGTAGAAGCGGCGCATATCGGCGAAGTGACCGACCAGCACCCTGGTCATATTCAGGTACAGATCTAATTTATTCTTTGAAAAGTAAAAGTGGAATTAAAAATAAAAGTAGTAAAGAAATGACTTTCCCCACGTAATTCGACAACTAAGGAGCGGATGGTTTTGTTTCAGGATATCACCATAGAAGAACTGCTGAAGAAACGGGCCAGAGGAGAAATCACTACGATTGATGTGCGCTCGCCATCGGAATACCGGAATGCGACCATTCCCGGCAGTATGAATATACCGTTGTTCAACGATGAAGAACGTGCTGAAGTCGGTACCCTTTACAAGCAGGTCGGTACCGAACAGGCCAAAACGCGCGGTCTCGAGATTGCCTCAGCCAAACTGCCTGATTTTATCGCTAAATTCCAGCAGATTGAAGGACCAAAGGCGGTCTTCTGCTGGCGGGGCGGAATGCGCAGCAAGACAACAGCGACTGTACTGTCCTTGATGGGTGTACAGACGTATCGGTTAGCCGGCGGTGTACGTGCTTATCGGCAGTGGATCGTGGAAGAACTCGGTCAGCTGCAGCTGAATACACCGGCATTTGTATTGAACGGACATACCGGTAACGGCAAGACACTGATGCTGGAAAAGCTGCAGCGAGAAGGGTATCCGGTTATTGACCTGGAAGGAATGGCTGGTCACCGTGGATCTGTATTTGGCGGAATCGGTCTGCAGGTGAATAACCAGAAAGCTTTTGATTCCCTGCTGATTGAGCGGTTGAATGAAATCGGTCAGGCTCCGTATATTCTGTTTGAAGCCGAAAGCCGGCGTATCGGCAAGGTCGAAGTACCTGCCTTTTTGCTGGATAAAAAAGAACAGGGTGTGCATCTGTGGGTAGAGCTGCCGATGGCTGAACGTGTACGGCATATTATGGAAGATTATCGTCCGGCTGAGCACAAGGAAGAATGTCTGTCTGCTTTTGAGCGGATCAAGGCGCATATTCATCAGCCGATCGGTGTGCAGATCGAAGAAGCGCTGCATGGAGATCAGTATGAGCAGGCTATTGCTCTACTGCTGGAATATTATTATGATCCCAAATATCAGTATTCCGCGGACAAAATGAAAGATACCCAGCGTGTTATCATTCAGGCCGGTAATGTAAATGAAGCTGTCGGGAAGATCAAAGAATATCTGGCAAGCGTACCGAATACAGTACAAAGCTGAGCCCGATAGTAGTTATCTTTATGAAATAAACATGGTAAAAAGCCGCTTTTTGGATTGGATGGTTAGCTATATTTGGGATTGGTGCCATATACGTTCTCATCATATTGACCATCCTGGCTGCAAAATATGAGCAGTACAATAATACCGACAATAGGAATGAGTACAAGCAGATACCACCATGCACTGCGTCCGGTATCATGCAGTCGGCGGATCAAAACAGCAAGAGTAGGCAAGGTTACAGCCAGATGATAAAGGGAAGCAATAAATCGTTCAGTTCCCAGAATAGCATCAATAATTAACAAGGCTATAGTAATTATCGTACTGATCAGACAAAAGATCCAGAATTCAGATCGGCTGGCTCTCCCCCGAAAGCCAACATAATTTTTTAAAACAGAAATATACCAGCTCACTTAAGTATCCCCTTATGTATAAAATGAATTAAGCTACTAATTAGTAACATAAATAAAAGGAAATTGGAATAGCTGGAAGAAGCAGAATTTAATCATACGCGAATTGAATAATATGCTAATTTGTTTTACTCTTATAATAGAGTGTGTCAATTCATGTATGTATCGGAAGCATGCATAACAGTTCTTTGCAGAACCGTAAGGAGAAATGAACTCATAAATCATACCTTACGAATCAAATAATTTTTATAGTAACATTTAAATCTTGGCGTGAATGAGCTATATTATGAATAGGGAAGGTTAATGCAGAAGTGCGCTTCTTCTATCGACTCATCAGGGGTCCATACCGTCACCATGGTCATCTTTCGAAAGGGTATAACCGTACTGCTGGAAAAAGAACCATAGCATCGGGATAGAATAATAGCCACATTCACCTAGGCGTAAGGCTGAATAAAATTCTGCATAAGCAGTACTATCAGGATAGGCGCTTCACAGGAGGCGTCAGATACTTGAATCTACTGGAGCTCTAATTATCATATATTTATATGCATTTACAATAAAACGATTAAGAAATAAAAAAAATAGCTGTTCGGTAATAATTCAGACATGGTGCATGCGCTGAAATTAGGCCGGGGAATGGGTGGAATGCACAACCCCTTTCTTCGGTCTATTTTTTTTGAAAGGATGATTATAATTGGAGCAAGACAAGATACACGTCCTCTATATCGGAAGCGAACGTATAAATCTGGCACTAATGCGATCATTGTTCCGAAAAAAGCTGCCTGATTTGACACTGCTGGAAGTAGAGGACACTGCTAGTGGTATACAAATGGCTCGCGTTCACAAGCCTGTACTGATTATGATCGATATTGAATTTCCGGTAGAACATCAGTATGATATTCTTCCTGTTCTGCAATCTTGTCCCGATACCTGCGGTATCCCTGTCTGGGCAATCAGTGCTTGTGCTTTTAATGACGAGATTGCCAAAGGAATACAGGCTGGATTCAACCGTTATATTACCAAACCGATTGACCTTGAACAATTCATACAACGGATACGGATGGATATAGCAATCTAAGTGATGCAGATATATCCCAACTGAATAACGGTTGTATCCTACCAATTTAGCTGGGAGTGTGTAATAAGCATTGAACCACAAAAATATAATCACCCAAGCCACCAGTTATACCACTAAATTATTAAGGAACCGATTCGGCAAGGGGCCGGAATCGGTCTCTATTTATCTGTGCGACCGGTGTATCGTCCTGCATTTGAAGAACTTTCTGAGTCCGGTTGAGAAATTTTTGCTGAGCCAGGAAGAAGAGCAGGCTTTTCGACATACCCGTGAGCTGATTATGAAGTCGCTGCTGCCCGAGCTGCGCACTTTTCTCCATGAGGAACTGCAGCTGGAAGTCAAGGATATGCACTATGACTGGGGACTCTACAATGCTTCCGGGGTTGTGGTCGGCCTGCTGCGCACCGATCGGGAAATAACTTCGGATTATGAAGGCAAAGAACAGCTGCATCAGCAGATTATCCGAGTGACCAGCGAACTGCAAAAGCCTCCAGCCTGGATCGATTCCTGGTGGATCAATCCGAGGACACTCTTTATTTTTCGCCAAGGTCTGACAATTCTGCTGGAAAAGGAATTTATCGGTCTGGGCTTTGAGAACAGGCTGCGGATGACCAAAGGCAAGCTGGAGAAAACGCTGCTGGAGGAATATGTACAGGTTGAACAGATTTTTCATAAAAAGGTATCGGATCTGTATGTGGACTGGAGCTTCGATCATGACCACAGCGTGATCATTTATACGTTCGAGAATTGATAGACTCGCCCATGTATTCATGACCATTAGGCTTTCTGGGTGCGTTTAGTGAAAAAAATCGCTTATTCGTATCAGGTAGAGTATACTGGAGATTGATTACTCGGATTCCGAAGTTAAGCAGCACTGTATCTAACCCCGACGGATCATGAGTCTTCCCTTTCTATATCCTATGGGGGTGTACGTATTGAAGTATAGGCAGTTTATCAGCCAGGCCACCAGCTTTACGACCAAGCTGTTACGTAATCGGTTTGGTAAAGGTCCACAATCGGTAAACATTGCCCTCAACGATCAGTGCATTATTTTTCATCTGCGCGAATTTATCAGTCCGGTGGAGAATTTTCTGCTGAGTCAGGAAGAGGAAGAGGCATTCCGATATACACGAGAGCTGGTTATGAAATCCATGCTGCCCGAACTCAGAGCTTTTTTGCAGGAACATCTGGAGACGGAAGTTACCGATATGTATTATGATTGGGGAACGCATAATGCTTCCGGGATTATTGTTGGTCTGCTGGATGCCGGCTGGAAGGATACTCTTGAATATGAAGGCAGAGACGCTATACATGCCCAGATCAGCGAAGTGACCCGGCATGTGCAAAAAGCGCCGGAAATGATTACCTCGTGGTGGGTCAATCCCAAAACATTAGTCGTCTTTCGACAGGGTATACTCATACTGATTGAGAAAGAACTAATTCATCTGGGACAGGGCAATCTGCTGAAAACAGCCAAACGCAGGCTGGAAAAGCGAATGCTCATGCAGGCTGTTGAGCTCGAAAATACGCTGGGACAAAGCGTTGCAGATATGTATGTCGATTGGAGCTTTGATCAGGATCATAGTGTTATCGTATATATTTTTGAATAGGTAGAGTGCACGATGAGTATGAAGTATTAAGAACTGAATACGTCGGTAATACCTTTCAGACATTATATGCGCTGAGATAGGCCGAAGAGAAAAAGAACCTTTCGTTCTTTCTCTTCGGTCTTTTTATTTTGCCGAGAGGAGGGAATAAATTGAATTCAGCTTCAAAAGAAATCTTGTATATTGAGGATGATCCACTGAGTACGTTAACGATGCATCTTATTTTCAAAAAAAAGTTTCCGGAATTAACTTTGCTGGAAGCGACTACAGCCAAGCAGGGAATTGAGCTGGCACTCAAGCATCGTCCATTTTTGATTATGGTGGATATTCTGCTGCCGGATATAAATGGATACGAGATCCTGCAATATTTTCAAAATCATGAATGCACCTCCGGGATTCCGATCTGGGCTGTTACTGCCTGTGCGCTAAGCAGTGATATTCGCAAAGGAAAAGAAGCTGGATTCGAACGCTATATTACCAAACCGATTGATATGAAAAATCTGATCAACTGGATGAATATACATGTGATGGATGCCGAATTATAAATGTTGCAATTTGTGTGAAAGTGCTGCATCTGTAGACAAAAATTGCAACATTTAAATAAATGAGATAGACAGATATCTGACCTAGTTTACTTGTTGCGACATTTATCGAGGTGCTTTGCAGGGAGCGTGAACGAATATCACACTTCCTGTATTTATTTTTGGATAAATTCATATTGTCCCCAATTCATTTCGTGATACAATACATAAAGTCTATTAACGAACATGTAATACAGGAAGGACATTCATACCCATGACACAACCCCCGTTTATCGCCGTAGAAGGTCCAATCGGTGCTGGCAAAACAACCCTGTCTTCCATGCTGGCGGAAGAGCTGAATCTCCCTATTATCAAGGAAATCGTCGAAGAGAATCCTTTTCTCGGCAAATTTTATGACAATATCGATGAATGGAGTTTCCAGTTGGAAATGTTTTTCCTCTGTAATCGGTACAAGCAGCTGGAAGATACCGGCGTACAGTACATTTCCCAAAATCAGCCGGTGATCTCGGACTACCATATTTACAAAAATATGATCTTTGCCGAGCGTACGCTCAAAGGGGTCAAGCGGGACAAATACCGTCAGATCTATCATGTACTAACCGATGATCTGCCCAAGCCGGATATTATCATCTATATCCGCGCGAGCCTGGATACACTGCTGGCCCGAATCGAGAAACGTGGACGGGTCTTTGAAGA
This sequence comes from Paenibacillus shenyangensis, assembly GCF_000346635.1. NCBI lineage: Bacteria > Bacillati > Bacillota > Bacilli > Caryophanales > Paenibacillaceae > Paenibacillus > Paenibacillus shenyangensis. Next base: position 181,729 of record NZ_AOIG01000005.1, on the reverse strand, counting down.
AGCGATGGATACAGCATATCTGGAACAGCTGATGGCTGATTACGATGAAGCGATGGCTTCGATTGCTCTGCGTGAGCCAGAGACGAGAATTATTACCATTGATGGCAATGCTGTTGATTTTGTGGAAAACCGGGAGCAGTTCCATACGATTGCCTCTCAATTAAAGGAGCTTATACATGAACGAATACAACATACCTGAAAATGCGCTGATCACGATTGCCGGAACGGTAGGGGTCGGCAAGTCTACACTGACTGCGAAACTGGCAGAGCGCCTTAACTTCAAGACATCCCTCGAAAAAGTCGATCATAATCCGTATCTGGAGAAGTTCTATCACGACTTTGAACGCTGGAGCTTCCATCTGCAGATTTACTTCCTCGCCGAACGGTTCAAGGAACAAAAGCATATTTTTGAAGCAGGCGGCGGTTATGTACAGGATCGCTCGATCTATGAAGATACCGGCATTTTCGCCAAAATGCATGCTGATAAAGGAACCATGTCTGCTACCGATTACGAGACATATACCAGCCTGTTCCAGGCAATGGTGATGACTCCCTATTTCCCTCATCCGGATGTACTGGTCTATCTGGAAGGCAGCCTGCCGTCGATCCTGAATCGTATTCAGTTGCGCGGACGCCAGATGGAGATCGAGACAGATGTGTCTTACTGGGAACAGATGCATGAACGGTATGTATCCTGGATCGGAGAATTCAGTGCCTGTCCGGTTCTGCGCCTGAATATTGATGAGTATGATGTGAACGATCCATCTTCCATGGATAGCATACTGACTGAAGTTAGCCGCATTATTGCTGCATCCCGTCAGACCCGCTTGAACGGTACACTGGCATAATTGCAATGTACAGCTGCTATCCACCGTATATTTATTTGATTACAATATTCGAAGCCTGTTCCGCTATGGAACAGGCTTTTTTGCTGTATTGATCCCATGCAGAGGATGGATATACGTCATTCTGTAAGTTTTGCGACTATAGACCTAAATATTATGGTCACAAACGCCGAATAATTAAATAGCTAAGTCTCTTTTAAAAACGGTGAAATCGATCCATTCAATATATACAAACAGCACAATTATGTCATCTATGATCTTCATGATCGAATCAAAGGAGCCTATTATGCGCAGAGCTTTCCGGGAAGAACAAGGATTTACGCTGATTGAAGTCATGGCAGCGCTCGTGATTCTTGCGATTGTTTCGCTTGGACTCATGGCTTATTTTGGAGACTCGCTTTCTTTTTCCAAAAGTAATGAGAACAAAACCGTCATGGTTAATCTGGCCCGCAGCGCGCTGGTCTATGCGGAAAAGCAGGATTTTGAAAAGTGGAAAAAGTATCTGGAAGAGAACAAAACGGTACAAGCCGGGCTATGTAAAACGGCAGATAGCTGCGGTGCTTATACGCTGCTGGTCAATGATACCAGTACGCTCTCCTATATATTAAATCCGGTAATCAATGGGATTACCTATCAAGTATCTATTCAATCCCAACTGCAGAGCGGCGGTAAAGGAGTGACGGAGGAAGGATCGGTTTATTTGATGCCTGTTCAAGTCAGGGTCCAGGGACCCGAAATAGAAAGCCGGCAGGAAGACACAGTAGTGGAGGGATATATTACGGATGAGAAAATTCGTTAATCGACTACGCGATCAGCGCGGATTCACCCTGATCGAGATGCTGCCTACCCTACTGCTGCTGACCATGGTCATGACGGCTGTATATGCAGTCGCTACCTTTGGCATGGGCAGCTATCAGCAGATCAATACCGAGAACCTACTTCGCGAGGAAGGGGATATTATGATGTCCTCGATTATTACGCAGCTGTATACGTTTGCCCCTGAGCGTGTTCGGCAGCTGACCGATGCCGAGGGTCATCCTGCCGGTATCCGTCTGGAAAAAGAAGATGAAAAATTGGAAAGCAAGGATGTCTACATCTGCGGAGGTAAACTCTACCTGGGCGCAACTCATGAAGGAAGTTCGCTTCAGCTCAAAGTACCTTCTTGTACAGCTGCTGCAGCCAGCAGTGGAGCAGCTAATGGAGCGGAGTCAACAGCAGGGCTCCCGACTGCATCGGATACAGCTGCACAGACGAATACTGCGCAGTCTGCCGTGACTACATCCGGATCGGGTGATGCACAGCTGGTCGCAGCACAGTCTGTACTGGAAGCAGGATCGATCATCGAGATAGATGGAAGAGAAGCACAAGCCTTTTATGAGAGCGGTATAATCCAGATCCATCTGAAGCTGTCCCATCCCATAATGGGTGGAGAGACTGCACAGACCTCGCTGGAAAGCAAATTCGGATTCTAGAAAGAAGGAAACAGAATGTCCCGCAAGCCACAGAAGCCGGATTCAGGCAAAACAGTCTTCTGGAAGCAGGAGCAGGGATCGGCACTCGTCATGGTTATGTTTGTTGTGCTGCTGCTGACGGTGCTGGGAGTAGCTGTGCTGAGCGCTACGATCGGCGGTGCCCAGCGTACCGAACTGCGTGAGAACGATGTGCAGAGTCTGCATCTGGCCCAGAAAGCATTGGACGAAAGTATAGCCTATATCAGTCAGGAGCTCGATCGTCATCAGGATATTGATCCCAAGCAGCTAAATGATGTACTGAGGGGAATCAGAGATCAACTGCAGCTGCAGATTAATAACAAAAACCATAAAGTCTATACGGAACTGGATCAGACAGGCTCTGCAAGTGCCAGATTAACGAATATTCAATATGAGGATAAGTCTTTAAGCGGATCAAATGAGCTTCCTACGCTGTACCATATTACATTAACTGCCCAAGCTACCGTGAATGGAGTTACTCGTGAACTGCAGCAGAAATTGACGGTTGATACATTTCCCGAGTTTCTCAATTATGCACTGGGATCAGAGCACAATTTGACGCTTAACGGAGCATCATCCATTACCGGCAATATCTATTCCGGACAGCTACTGCGTCTGAGCCAGAATGCGGAATACCGTTATAACAGCAGTAGCGACCTCAAGCAGCAGACCCTGTATCCTGCGCTGTCATCGGATGGGAAAGCCTATGTGCAATCCATGGATTCCATTTCCAAGGAAGGCGTACCGGTGAATGCAGATATTAAGAATACAGCTGATAATCTGGAAGAATCACTCGGCATTCCACTGGAGAATGTAGTAATCAAAAACAATAAAAAATTCGTACAGATTAATCTGGAAGAGACCATGATTGATAAAGTCACGGAAGCACTGAATCATACATCTCGCGATGAAGTGCAGCAATGGTATCAAGCACAGAATAAGAATGTGTCGAGTCTAATTGGACAGATTGCTGAACAGGCGAAAAAGGACGCGGTAGCAGATGATAGTGGACAATCGCCACTCATACATGTGGCTACCAAACCGGTACCCCCTGCGAATCCTTCCAGTAATGCGACAGAAGCAGAGCTGCAGGACTTTGATGCTCGAAGCAAATTGTATCGTAAGCAGATGGCCGAACTGGATAGCACATTCAAAAACATGCAGGATTCCATGCTGTTCGAGGGCGATCTGGAGCTGGATGGAACAACGTTTAACCAGATTAATTACCCGGATAAAAATCCCGATACCTTTGGACAGAATATTCCGCAGACTGAATTTAAGAAGTGGTTGATCGTCCATGGGGATCTTATCATTAATAACACTTCAGATACACCGGTACAGATCAAAACCAATATCATTATTACTGGCAAAATGATAGTGAAAGGCAAAGCAGATATGGATGCGACGATCTATGTGATGAGTCCTGCTTCTACTACAGAGACTTCGGGCAGCCCGGCTGGTACCGATGGTCAGTCATCAGCACCAACTGTCTATACGACCATATTGCAGGATGCAACAATTCGTGATCTGAATGAAAATGGACTGGTACTAATGTCAAAGGGAGGCATTCTCCTAAACCGGTTTGATGCCTTTAATAATAAGGCGATCGGGAGCGACTCCGCTGCGCAAAAGATCAGAGGTTTCTTTTATACCGAATCGTCGGCATGGTTATATGGAGTAGGCTCGATCTTCTCGCTGGAGGGCGGATTTTTTGCCAGAGGCAATCTAACGGTAAATGCCGTAGCCGGGACTGCTTCGGCAGGAGGATCATCAATCCAATTTAATCTATCCAGCAGTCTGGATGACAGCCGTTTTCAGGTCAAATATAATGATCAAATCTTTACTGCCCAGCAGCCTTCGGGATTGCCAAGGGTGAAACAGGTAGATATCAAAGTAGGCAAGCTGGAATTGGTCAAAAAAGATTCATCATCTGATGCAGAAAAGGCCAGCCAGCCATAACCGGATCATTAATTGTAGCCTGGACTCGGGTATAGACGACGCTAAGCATTGAAAATCAAACAATGGATATAAAAAAGCAGGAAATCTCACCCGGTAATTCGGTTAAGATTTCCTGCTTTTTTTTGTGTTGGCATGCCTGATGGATGCTGTGACGTTATCCGAACGATAGCTTACAGTGAAACACGTATTACGAACTCAAGGGAGCCGGTTAGTACCGGTCTCCATTGATATTCGAATTGTTATCGGTATCACCGCCGCCAGGTGGAGTCGACTCCGCGAGAACGATAATACCAATAGTGACCGATGCTACATCAGGTTTGCCTGTGTAGGATAACGTGACAGTTGTATAACCTGGACGAAGTGCCTTAATTATACTGCCGCTTGTCGTCTGGATTTTTTTCGTTGGATCGAGTGAACTCTCACTTTCAAATTGAATGCTGTCATGATCAGCAGGCATGCTCCAGACAAGATGATTCAGCAGTGTAAGTGTATCTATATTACGTGGGCTGTAATCAAAGCCTGAGATGTCACGAAGCAACAGATCGACTTTTTCATTAATGTTCATTCGAACAGGACCTGCCAGTATAAGTTTACGCAATACAGGATGGATGGTGACATCCATGGTGGCCTGCGTATCTCCGCTGGATACGATAACCTTGACTGTACCTGCTTCCTTACCGGTCAGCGTAACTCTCGAACCGGTATTGGAACTCAGATCGGCATAATTCTTCGGAACGTCTGTACCAGTTATATGATCTGAAGTATCGGTATTTCCCGGATTCGCTACACTTCCTGGATCTGCTTTACCGAGAGACCAGGTAAATGTTGGAGCCGGTGTAACATCAGCTGGGTCGGTGATAGCGGTCAGATTGATTTGTTCGCCGATATCCAGCTCTGTCGGTCCATCGATACGAATATTAAAAATCCATAGAGTCTGCTCTGCCGTATAGATACGTCCATTGCCCGTGGTGACTGTGGCGATTACTGTATATTTGCCGGGCTGCTTGCTGGTGATAGAGGTCTCCCATGAATCTCTCCGGCTAAACGTCAGAGCATTGGCGGGCGTTGCATTACCATTGCTGTTTTTGTAGGACCATTGGATAGTAGCTCTATCATCCGATGGATCGAGTACAGCTTTGAGAACCGCTGGTTGTTCAATACTGACAACTGTAGGCCCTTTTATCGTGAGTCCTGGCTGGATGACGGTTACTTTAGCTCTATACGAAATATTGCTGCCGTCTGTAGAGCGTATTTCGATAAACGTCTTGCCGGGAGCAAGGGCTTTGACAACTCCATTTTCACCACTGGCTTCCGCTGTGACGATACGCGGATCACCAGAAGTCCAGCTGAGTACTTTATTGTTGGCATCTGCAGGAGATACTTTTGGAATCACTGCTTTTTGATCGCCTACAAGCATCGAGATATCTTCCAGAGCCAGTGTTCTTACTTTCACTACCGAATTGAAAATGATATCCGGGAAGACAATGGTTACCATTTCTTCTTTGGTTGGTGCAGGAGCAGGAGCTTCTACATCTACATCGTAAAATGGGATAGAAGAGGAACCGTATCCGCTGCCGGTCATGGAGGCACCGACCAGAGAGCCTTTGATACTTCCGCCAAAGTTCAGCGCTGCATTAGGTGCGAGCACCGAACCAATCACTCCGATATTGCTGAGTTTCAGGCTGGAAGCCTGATTGAAGTTATACAGGATATGCTGTGCGGCAGGGCCATTGACCGTTAGACCGCCACTTATCTTAACCTGCGAGCCGCTAACGTTGACTAACACATGGGAGCTGGCTGGAGCATTGATTACAATCGAGTTGGTGCTATCCCCGAGCTGGGAATCAGCTACCTGGAATATATTCAGATCCGGGTTCTGACCGGTAAGCGTCAGCGTAGAATAGGATTTGGACACTGTGCCATTGGATTGCAGGGCGGCCAGATCACTGGACATGCTGCGCAGACGTGTACCCATGGCAATAAAGTCGATCGGTATTCCCTGAACAGCGGTATAATTCGTATTCTCCGGCTTGCTGAGTATATCACCATAGACTGCTTTGCCTTTATAAACGGAACCGCCTGTCACCGTCAGATTTTGGCCGGCGATCAGTACAGGTGTACCTTTGGCGTTGTCTCCAAGTTCCGTACCGATACTGAATCCGCCCGGCAGATTCACATTGCCTGCTCCGGCTAACCGGCCGGCTGTGGAGAATCCTGAACTGTCCATCGTAATATCGCCCAGGATCATGACGCTGTAATCTTTTAGATTGCCGAGTGCTGCAATATTGCGTGTAGCATTACGAATATCTGCATAGTTCAGTTTTGCATCTACCAGATTGTAGGCGCCTTTGGCAAGTGGCGTCACCGTCAGATGGAATGTCACTGCGGTTTTGTCTGCCGGCATGACGGGAACATAAGACTGTGTGCCATTTTGGGTAGTGAGTTTGTATTGAATATCAGGGATAGGCATGGTCAGCACATAGCCATCTGCAGCTGTTCCTTCCCGGCTCATACCTTCCGGCAAAGGATCTGTAATCTGCAGCTGGGGAGGCAGCTGTTCCCTGTATTGAATATTGGAAATGACCATCTTACTGGATGGCTGTTCATCCGGGTTAGCCGACTTGTAGCTGACCGGCTTCGGTGTAATCGAATATTCGAGCGTCAGCGGATGATTCAGCTCAATTTCTCCATTGGTCACGCCGGAAATAACCTGTCGATTGGTCATTAGGTTGGCTTCGGCTTTTTCGATAGTGAAATTAACCGTTTTGGTTGCCATGGCGCCCTGTTTGTCCTTGACCGTAATCTCGATCTGCAGCGTACCGCCTTCCGGAAGTGGATTCTCGAATGTCTCATTGATCGCCTGACCGGACAATACGGTTTTTTCGGGAATCGTCAGATTGGTCAGGACTTTGCCGCCCTGCTTGAATTTGACGCTTGCGGTCAGATTACGGTCTTTGAGATCCCAGTCATTGGCGGTATAACTGAGTGCAAAGTTCTTCAGATAGGATGGTTTGGTACTGCCTTCTGCCGGTGCAGATATCGAAATCTCCGGTGCGTGATTGGATCCGATAAACGCGCGATACATTGTATTCACGAACAGCTTTTGTTCCCACTCGGGAAAACCGGTATTTGTGTGACCGGTACCGGAATAGGTGACATTGCCTTTGGAATACGTATAGTAATGATTCCAGCTATCCTGAATATCCCTGCTGCTGCCGGTGATATTGTACCAGGAGACCACTTCGGGATCTTCCAGATTCAAGGTGAAATACTGGTCATGCGTCCGGTTGATCTGTCCCACATAGCCTTTGGCATTGGAAGGGGACTGGCTAAGATCAAATGGATATTCTGTCAACAAACCGGTGTTCACTACAGCGGTTGAAGTGGATTTATTCACGGCATTGAGTCCAATATTGGTTTTCGGCGCGATCTGGCCAGAGTCACTCTGGAAATACTTCAGCCAGATTTGTGAAGCGGCATTTTTGTCAAATACCGTATCATGGGTAAACATGACACCTTGGCCGGAAGCGATAAATTTGCGAATCGCAGCAGCCGAGTTATCGGTCAAAGGAGCAAACTGATTATATTGATCCCGAAAACCGAGCACGATCATGTCGTAGGTTCCATTCAGGTTCTGGGAAGCAGTAGAGTTAAACTCTTCAAAGGTCTTGACTGTAATATCCAGTCGGTAATCAGTTCCCGTAAGATATTCAGGCTTCATATTGACGCTGTTTAGCAAGCTGCTGTTGGTACTGGAATTTCCATCGGAAGGCAGCACCTGCAGTACACGAACGACAGTTTTCTCATCCTGATACCGAATTACGCCGGTAGTGTAATTGGTGAGAGTTGTACCAGCCTGGAGGTTTACAATTTCCAGTTTCCAGTACAGCAAGCCCGAATATGCCTTGGGCAGCTTGTAGCTCAGAGTTCCGTGTGTGCTGTCCAGCTTCTCGGTAGCGACCAGCTGATCGCTTCCCATTTTGAGTACCTTGTCGATTCCGAGATATAGATTAGCTTCTACATTGCCATCATTTAACCCCGATACATTATCCACATTAAAGTCAAAGCGAAGTTCATTACCCTGTCTGTAAACAACCGACTGTCCGGCAGGTGTCTCGTAATCTGCAGGCTTGTTACTGATATTGAGCTGTGGGCGCTGGGTCATCATTCGGTACATACGGTCATTGGTATCGGTCATCCGCAGAACCAGCGGCGCCAATTGCTCATCGGTAATAAAGAACACGTTAGCCGGTCGTGCAGAAGCACTCTGATAAGGCGAGAAGTAATTATAGAGCAGATGGGCATTACTGCTCGTAGTCGGCTGTTTCAGTAGCGCCTGATTCAAAATGACCGGTAGTCCTTTTTGAATATAGTTGGTGATAATGTCTTTGGCTTTGAGGGCAGTGATGTCATTCATTACATTGGTTGTATTATGATCCTGTCCTTGTACACCCGTTGTATTATATGAACCACTACCGATATAGATGGCGTCATATTTGCCATCCAGTTCTTCACGCATGGCGACAAATTGCTTCATACGCATGGTAGTGACAGTGAAGTTGGAGCTGCCCTGAAGTTTCTCCTGCAGTGCAAATGTACCATTATCGTTGATCTCGAGAATACGAATCTGATAAGGAGTAGATGCGCCTGCAATCATCTGTACAAGCGGTATGGTAAGTAATCCTAGCAGGATGATAGAAAGGAATATTATTGCACTTTTAGGCTTCAAATACATAAACCTCCAATATTTTTAAATTCTTGCTAAACTATTGAGTCGAAAGTCCGATAAAAATGAGGTAGGTAATTTACTTAATATATCGGTTGCTAAATATTATTTATAATATTAGAATAAGTAGGACTTAAATAATAGGACTATTTTATCACTTAGATGCCGAAAAGTAGTTCTTAAGATATTCGAAAACAATAAACGATATATCAGATAAAGCCTCCTAATATGCCTGATGGAGTTGAACCCGTAGATGAAGATAATGAAGAAAAAGCTGGGCGACCTTCTTTTTGAAAATGGACTTATTACCGAAGAACAGCTTAATCAGGCGTTGGAGGAGCAGCGCAAATCCAAGCGCAAACTCGGGGATGTACTGCTGGCGCAGGGGTATATTACGGAACAGCAGCTGATCGAAGTGCTGGAGTTCCAATTGGGCATTCCGCATGTCAATCTGTTCAAATATCAGATCGATGCGGCCGTGACCCAGATTATTCCCGAGAGTATGGCCAAGCGCTATCAGGTGCTTCCTTTTATGAAGGATGGCAGCAAACTGATGGTGGCGATGGCTGATCCACTGGATTATTTTGCAATAGAAGATCTGCGTATGAGTACCGGATTCCGGATTGAGCCGGCGATCTCCAGCCGGGATGAACTGCAGCGCGCAATAGCCCATTACTATGGGTTGCGCGATTCCATGAGCCAGATGATGGGGGAACTGCCTACAGCCGAGGAGATTGAAGAGACCGAGATTACGGATGAATCCTCGCCGGTCGTGAGACTGGTCAATCAGATGATCCAGCAAGCGGTTCACTTAAGAGCTTCGGATATTCATATTGATCCCAGTGAAAATGATGTCGCTATTCGCTACCGGATCGATGGACTGCTGCAGACCGAGCGTCATGTACCCAAACAGATGCAGGGCTTCATTACCGCCCGTCTCAAAATTATGTCCCGTCTGAATATTGCCGAGCGGCGCCTGCCGCAGGATGGCCGAATCAAAATGCAATTTGATCTGAAAATGGTCGATATTCGCGTATCCACTCTGCCTACCATGCACGGCGAAAAAATCGTTATGCGTCTGCTGGATATTAGTACGGGCGTCAAGCCGCTCGAACAGCTGGGCTTTAATGATTACAATGCCAAATTGTTCAAAGAAATGATCGATAATCCCTATGGCATTCTGCTGATTACCGGTCCAACGGGCAGTGGTAAAACGACCACGCTCTATTCAGCACTGAATGTACTGAATGTGGAAAGTACCAACACGATTACAGTCGAAGATCCGGTGGAGTATCAGCTGGAAGGGATTAATCAGGTACAGGTGAATCCTGCGATAGGCCTTACTTTTGCCTCCGGACTGCGTTCGATTCTGCGTCAGGATCCGAATATCATCATGGTCGGAGAGATCCGGGATAACGAGACAGCCGAGATAGCGGTGCGCGCATCCCTGACCGGTCACCTGGTATTGTCGACACTGCATACGAATGATGCAGTCAGTACCGTAATGCGTCTGCGTGATATGGGCGTAGAACCGTATCTAATCGCATCTTCCCTAATCGGCGTTGTCGCCCAGCGGCTCGTACGACGTATCTGTCCTGATTGCAAAATCGTCTATACACCATCCGAGCAGGAGAACATCCTGCTGCAAAGTTACGGTATCCATACGGAACAACTGCATAAAGGCCGCGGTTGTGGTAACTGCAATCACAGCGGCTATCGCGGACGGGTAGCTCTTCATGAAGTGCTCAAAGTGGATAAGCGTATCCGCCAGAGTATTACGGATAATGCGTCTGTCGAAGAGATTCGGGAAGCGGCAGAAGAGCAGCAGATGATCACACTAGTCAGAGATGGTCTGCAGAAAGTTCGAGAAGGAGTCACTACCATTCAAGAAGTCATGCGAGAGACCGTTTCTTATTAATAGACTTATATTCTTGGCACAGGAGGGAGGATGCACGAATGGCCTCAACCACTCACAATATCCACGAATTACTGAGCAGCATGCAGCAGCTGGGGGCATCTGACCTCCACCTTTCTATCGGCTCGGCGCCCATTATGCGAATTCACGGACATCTGACTGCACAACCTGGTGAGATATTGACCGCAGAAGATACGGAGAAGGCATCAGAAATGTTGTTAAATGCAGAACAGCGGCAGCATTTTCAGGACAAAGGAGAATTCGATTTCTCTTATTCCCTGGGAAATATGGCGCGCTTCCGGATCAATATCTACCGGCAAAAAGGAGCGGTCAGCATAGCCGTCCGGCTCATTACCAGTCAGATTCCTACAGTAGAACAGCTGGGGCTACCACCTCTGCTCAAAACACTCACTGAAAAGCCACAAGGGCTGGTGCTGGTAACCGGCCCAACCGGAAGCGGCAAATCATCCACACTGGCAGCGATGATCGGTCATATCAACCGTCACCAATCCCGGCATATTGTAACCCTGGAAGACCCTATTGAGTATGTACACACCCATGGTCAATCGCTGATCAATCAACGGGAAGTGGGTAGTGATACATCGAGCTTTGCCAGCGGAATTCGGGCAGCGCTTCGTCAGGACCCGGATGTACTCTTGGTTGGGGAGATGCGCGATCTGGAGACAATCTCTGCAGCGGTCACTGCGGCGGAGACCGGTCATCTGGTATTCGCGACACTGCATACGACCGATGCACCGCAGACGATTGACCGTATTATCGATGTATTTCCGGCGCATCAGCAGGGCCAGATCCGGATTCAACTGGCAGCTGTACTCAGTGCAGTCATTTCCCAGCGGCTCCTGCCCACGATGTCCGGACGCAGTCGGGTCTGTGCAACCGAGATCCTGATCAATACAACAGCTATTGCCAACCTGATCCGCACAGAGAAGACGCATCAGATTCGTAGCATGATGCAGACCGGCCGATCATCCGGTATGCATACGCTGGAGATGAGCATCCGTGATCTGATGCAGCAGGGCCAGATTAATCCGGCTGTTGGCAAATTATATCTGCCCGAGGTGAGTGTCTGATGCCGCAATTTGAATATCAGGTACGCACCATTAACGGCAAGCAGCTCAAGGGAGTATTGACTGCATCGGATAAAACAACTGCCATGGACGAACTGCGTCGGCGTGGATTGACTGTATTCGCACTAAATGAGCAGCGTAAGACGCTCATGACGACGGAGATTTATATCGGTAATCCGGTCAAGACGATCGACTTTATCGTATACTGCCGTCAGTTCGCGACATTGATTCGCGCCGGGGTAACGATTCTGGATGCGACGCGCATACTCGCCGAGCAGACCGAGAGCAAAGTGCTGCGCAAAACGCTGCACGAAGTTCATTCCAAGCTGATGCGAGGGATTGCGCTGTCACAAGCTGTACAGGATTCGCCCAAAATTTTCCCGAGGCTGTTCATCAGCATGATTCGTGCCGGTGAGGAATCCGGGGATCTGGAGGGTACGCTGGAGCGGCTCGCGGTCTATTTCGAGAAGCGTCATGTCACCCACGAGAAGATCAAGTCGGCGCTCACCTACCCGATTACCGTAGGTATTATGGCGATCGCTGTCACGATCTATCTGCTGGTGGCGATTATTCCGCAGTTTGTCGATATGTTCGAATCGATGAATGCCAAGCTGCCGACGATTACCGTCATTATTCTGGCATTGAGCAAAAGTATTCAGCATCAATGGTATTACTGGGTACTCGGACTGGTGCTCCTGATTACAGCTTTTATCATAATGAAGCGTTCCGAACGCGGTGCGTACTGGATCGATTATGCCAAGCTGAAGATTCCGGTATTCGGAAGACTCAATCAAAAAGGCTCGATTGCCCAATTCGCACGTACCCTGTCATCCCTGTATGCCAGCTCGGTACCCGTGCTGCAGGCGCTATCTATTGTGACCGAAGTAGCAGGAAATAAAGTCATTGAGCGGTATCTCAATCAGGCGAGCGAATCGCTCCGCCGGGGGAATGCCTTGTCCGATCCGCTCAAAAAATCCTGGGTATTCCCACCGATGGTCACTCAGATGATCGCTATCGGGGAAGAGACCGGATCGCTTGACCAGATGCTCAGTAAGGTGGCGGATTTCTACGAGATGGATGTAGAGAACACCGTCGACCGACTGAAGTCTCTGCTGGAGCCGCTGCTGATCGCTTTTCTGGCAGCCGTCGTCGGCGTTATTGTGGCAGCCATCATGCTGCCGATGTTCACACTGTATGATTCAGTAGGCTAGTCGTGGTGAAGTAAGCATCCGCGGATGGATCTACTTTGATATCAATAATTAAGCAAAAGGGGAAAAGAAAAATGTTAAGCAAAGCGATGAAAAAGATGGGCAAAGAAGAAAAAGGATTCACACTGATCGAGCTGTTGGCGGTTATCGTTATCCTGGCGATTATAGCGGTAATTGCAATTCCTTTGATTGGTGGGATCTTGAGTAAATCCAAAGACGATGCAGATCTAAATACAGCTTCTCAGATTTATAATGCAGCACGTATGTATGTAGTAGGAGAGAAAAATGGAGATTTCACTACTGCAAGTACAATAAAATTAATTGATCTTCAGCCATCATCTGCAGTAGCAGCCAAAGATGGAGTCACAGGCTCTTCAGCAAAATCGGGATATATTGATAGTACTATCTACCTGCCAAGTACTAAATTAGCACTTGATCCTCAAACTACTAAGGTAGTTTTCAAACCAGATGGAAATTTGGAAAGTGTAGTGCTTCATACTGTTGGTACTGCAGGAACAGAGAAAAGTTTTACAGCAGAGCAGGTTCTTAGCGCAAAGAAATAATATAATTTCTGCTTAGATGTTAGAAAAAAGTATAACCAAGCACAAAGCGAAGGAAAGAGAATTCTGCTAATGACCGACATTTAAGAAGGAAGATACACTGCTGCAAGCGAACATTCCGTATCTTCCTTCTTAACCGGAGGGAATAGCAGAATCTCTTTTCGTAGCAGACCACCTATAATGCACAACTAAACCAGGGAACCGGACAACGACTCCGGTTCCTATTTACATCCAACACCAAATCCATCAGAAAGTGAACCCACCCACCATGACTGCAATCATTGGAATATACCTGCTGATCCTCGGACTGGCACTCGGCTCTTTTTATAATGTAGTTGCCCTGCGGGTTCCGGCAGGCGAATCTGTTGTGCACCCACCATCCCGCTGTTCACGCTGTGGTACCCGGCTGGGAGCCATGGATATGATCCCTGTTCTCAGCTACTTGTTCAGCCGCGGACGCTGTCGTCACTGCGGAGTATCGGTATCTGCGCTGTATCCGCTCGGTGAAGCGGCAACCGGGTTGCTGTTTGTCTGGGTCTATCTGCAGACTGGCATCACGGGTCAGCTGCCGATCGGATTGGTGCTGGTCAGTCTGTCGGTAATCATCACGGTAGCCGATATACATTATATGAAGATTCCCAACAAAGTACTGCTGTTCTTTCTGCCGATTCTGGTCGTGCTGATTATCCTGACGCCTGCAGGTTCACTCTGGAGTCATCTGGGTGGAGCGCTGGCTGGGGGTAGTATTCTGCTGCTGATCGTTATCCTCAGCAGAGGCGGTATGGGGATGGGAGACGTTAAATTATTTGCTTTGTTCGGCTGGGTGATCGGGTTCCCCAATGTACTGCTGGCACTATTCGCCGCCTGTTTGTTGGGTCTGCTGTACGGCATGATCCTGCGGGTAGCGGGGCGCAACGGACGTGGTCAGCCGATTCCATTTGGTCCCTTTCTGGCAGCAGGTACATTGATTGCCTATGGCTATGGTTCACATATTATAAGCGGGTATCTCTCGCTCATCGGATAGGAGGATACAATTGAAGAAGCTTCAGCGTCATTCATCACATGCAGGTCTCTCGATTGAGCAAACCGGGGTCCGCTATGTCTCATTAAAAAAGAAAAAATCATGGGAATTGGATCAGAAGCGTTTTCTTGCACTGCCATCCGGCGTGATCGTGGAGAATCAGATTGAAGATGCAGAAGCGCTTCAGCGGCTTCTCCAGGAATGGGCGGTCCGTGAGAATCTCAAAGGCAAATCGGTGACTCTGTCGATCCCGCCTTCACGCATTCTGATTCGTACTATGAGTGTGCCCAATACCAGCATAAAGCAACTGGCTCAGCTGGTTGAACTGGAAGTGGAGACAGGCATGCATTTGCCTTTTGAGAATCCGGTCTATGATTATATGATCACCTCGGCAGATGAGGAGCAGACGCAGCTGCTGGTGTTCGCAGCACCGAGCCAGTTGGTCAAAGATTATATGGCACCGCTTCAGGAAGCCGGTATTCGCATCGCTGCCGTCGAGTTCTCAGCGACATCGCTGGCGAAAGCGGTTGTACAGGCGCAGGGTGCCGAATTTGGCAATGCGATGCTGCTGCAACTGAATGCCGGACTGCTGGACATTTATATGTTCCGCGGTGGTTATCCGGTATTTATGAGAACGATTAATTTTGCAATGAACAGTGAAATCTATGGTGGCGAGGGAAGCAGTGTACAGCTGTCTGCCCAGGAAGTTGCAGATATAACGCCGGAGATTTCGAGAATGCTGAACTTTTATCAGTATAGCCTTCATGATGGATCCGTACGGATTGAAGAGATTGTTGTTACCGGTTCACACCAGGAGAGAGCACTGCTGGTTGCGGAACTGCAGCAGTCCATGGGAGACCTGGAGATTCGGGAAGTGGATTTCCAGCAAGAGGATACGGTTGACTCTGAGCTGAATGATTACCGTATGGCTGTCGGCGCCGCATTGACCAGTGAGGATCGCAAATCGATCAATCTACTGCCGCGCCGGGAAGCCCAGCAGACCGAGAAATTCTCCTGGCTGGTGATTGGCATGACTGCGGTATGGGTGCTATTAATGGCACTTTCGATCTTTGGCTGGGTCAGTTATAAAGGAACCATCGCCGAGCAGGAAGTGCAGATTCAGCAGCTAAGTGACAACAATACGCTGGCTCAGCTGCAACTGAACAAGTTGAACGGAGGCGGAGGAGCCGTAGGCCCTCAAGCTGTTATGGACGCGGTAATGAATTATCGGCTCGATGCAGTCAGTGTGCTGGATCAACTGTCTCTTGCCAAGCCGAATCCTTCTGCGATCGCAAAAATCAACTATACCCGTAGTGATACCATTCAGCTGACGCTCGTGACACCTACGATGGCAGGAGCGTCTGCTTATCTGGTGAAGCTGCAGGAGATGCCATTTACCGATCGGGTTACAGTAGACAAGCTGGTTCGTAATACCGCGTTAACCGCCGGAGTCAAATCGGCCGGCAGTCTGCAATCGTATTCGGCTTCGTATACCATTACGCTCAAAGGAAGTGCAGCGGCAGCTGCCAGTGCTGCAGCCGAGCAGAAGGAGGATAGCAATGGAACAACTGAATAAATATCGCTCTTCGATTATATTGGGTCTTGCCTTGCTGTTCATTATCCTGCTCGCTGTCTATATGCTGGTTGTCCGTCCACTTGGTGAACAGACCGACACGTATACACAGAATATTACGGAACTGCAGCAGGAAGGACAGCTGCTACAGACACGGATCGCCGAGCTGCAAAGCCACCAGACTGACAATGCTGCCGTTACGACAGCTGTGCCGGATCAGGATGCGAGTGAACAGCTGCTAACTGCATTGGAACAGGTGAGCAACAAAAGTCGTACACGTCTGGCCAATATCGAGTTCCAGCAAATCCTGCCGGGAGATGCCGGTAATAGTGTCGGTGTTCCTGTTGGAATTCAGGCCGGACAAGTTCAGATGAATGCCGAGATCGAAGGCGGTTATGCACAGATTCATGAATGGATGAATCAGCTGCAAAAGATGCCGCGTCTCGTCACGATTGACTCTTTCAGCTTTGAACAGCCTTATCAGCCGATTCTAACGGCCAAAGTAACATTTACCGCTTATTATACGGTTCAATAAAATAAAAAACCGCTGCAGACAGGAGTGTCTGACAGCGGTTTTTGTTTTTTACCGGATCAACCTACATATTGATCACTATTTACCTTTTGCCCTGCTAATTCTGCTGCTCCCAGCTGAATCAGGGCAAAAGTGGGATAGTTTGGGTTTGAGTATAATGGGCAGATCTGGTAATCATCATGGGAATTAAAAAGGGTATTCTATGGGATATGCAGAACCGTTATGGATGAAGAAAATTACGTTGCTTGGCTCGTAATCGCTGAACGGAGGTGAAGCTATGCTTTATTTTGGGCAGATTGAATGGAAACGGTATAGCGAGACAATGGATCAGCTATTGCTGGAGCAGGAACAGGGCATACTTCGAACCAGCCCGCTGCATCCGGGATTTGAAGCGCAGGTCGTGTTATTGGGCACATCGACAGGACAGTATGTATTTAAGCATTGGAATCAATCTTCTCGTCCTAATGTGGAACTGCAGTATGATCTACTCGAACAGCTGCACCAGCAGCATACTGGCATTCCTGTACCGGTGCCTGTGGCTTATGGAACCGATCCAGAAGGACATGATATCCTGATCACCAGCTATAATGGGATGCCGGTTAACAAACTCAGTACCCGTGATACAGCACGATTGGCAGCAGCACTCGCCGATTTACATAAACTTGAACCTGCTCGGCTGCATCAGGTCGGCTTGCCTCTGTATGATCCAGTACAGTACTTTTTTCAACAACTTGATCAGCATTCGGATATTAGTGAATGTTTGTCCAGAATACCGATAGACTCTCTAATGCGTCAGGATCGGATTATCCATGCCGATTACCATCTCAATAATATCGTAATGCTGGATCAGCACTATACAATCATTGACTGGACCAATGTACAGCTGGGCGATGCACGAATCGATCTGGCCTGGTCGCTGCTTATTCTGGAGCTCTATGTCTCTGGCAGATATGCGGCTGTTTTCCGCAAAGCCTATCTGAATATCAACCCGTCAGCCGAGGAAGAACTGGAATCATTCACCGCCTTTTGCATCCTTCGCTGGGCACTGCAATATCGTATGAATAATGCTCCCAGACATCCTGGCGTATTAAAAAAAGCATCTACTCTGATAGCAGCCAATCCATGGCTACAACAAAATGAATTTCTCATAGATGTATAATCCCAATCAATTGGAGGTATTCGATGATATCCTATGATCCTTTGTCCCACCCGTACCCATCCCAGCGTCATTCGGTCTATGCACGTAACGGAATGGTTGCTACTTCCCAGCCGCTGGCAGCACAGGCGGGGCTCGATATTCTGCGCAAAGGTGGCAATGCTATCGACGCCGCAATAGCTACTGCTGCCTGTCTTACGGTCGTAGAACCGACTTCCAATGGAATCGGTGGAGATGCTTTTGCCATCGTATGGGCCAAAGACCAGCTGCATGGTCTGAATGCCAATGGTCCGGCGCCTGCATCCATTTCTATAGATGCGGTAAAAGCTGCCGGACATGAGCGGATGCCTACCTATGGCTGGACACCCGTCACAGTTCCAGGTGTTCCGGCAGCATGGAAAGCGCTCTCGGACCGCTTTGGCAAGCTGCCGCTGAGTGAAGTGCTGCAGCCTGCTATTGATTATGCCGAGCAGGGATTCCCTGTTTCCCCAACACTCGGCTATTACTGGCAGCTCGCCTACAAGCGGTTCTCGGATACCCTGACCGGTGAACAATATCGCAGCTGGTTTGATACCTTCGCACCGGATGGACGTGCACCGCGAATCGGAGAAATGTGGCGTTCCCCTGGGCATGCGGCCACACTCCGCAGTATTGCAGAGACCGGTGCGGAATCCTTTTACCGTGGAGAACTGGCTGAGCAGATCGATGTGCATTCGCGGCAATACGGCGGATTTCTGCGCAAAGAAGATTTGGCAGCTTTTGCTCCCGAATGGATCGATCCGATCTCGGTTAACTACCGGGGCTATGAGGTATGGGAGATCCCGCCAGCCGGTCAGGGACTGATTGCCCTGATGGCACTGAATATTCTCAAAGGCTACGAATTCACCGGTCGTGATACAGTCGATACCCATCACAAGCAGTTCGAAGCGATGAAGCTGGCATTCAGTGATGGACTTCAATACATTACACAGGAAGACAAAATGACAACGCGAGCCGAGCATCTGCTATCGGATACGTATGCTGCCGCGCGGCGTGTACTGATTGGAGATGAAGCCCTTGAGCCGAAGCCGGGCCAGCCGCAGGCAGGAGGGACAGTCTACCTTGCGACAGCTGATAGCGAAGGGAATATGGTGTCTTATATTCAGAGCAATTATATGGGCTTTGGCTCAGGAATTGTGATTCCGGGTACAGGTATCGCCATGCAAAACCGCGGTCATTCGTTTGCACTTGATCCTGCTCATGACAATCGTCTGGAACCGGGCAAAAAAACATACCATACGATTATTCCCGGCTTTCTGACCAAGGACGGCAAGCCGATCGGCCCATTTGGCGTGATGGGTGGATTTATGCAGCCCCAGGGACATGTTCAGGTTGTGATGAATATGATCGACTTTGGCCTGAACCCGCAGGCAGCTCTGGATGCACCAAGATGGCAATGGCTGGAAGGCAAAGTCATAGAAGTGGAACACGGCTTCCCAGATCATCTCGCCCAGAGTCTGATGCGTATGGGACACCAGATCCGCCGCGCCAACAGTGCCGGCAGCTTTGGACGCGGTCAGATCATTCTTCGCGATGAACAGACCGGCGTCCTGATCGGTGGCACAGAAATGCGTACAGATGGTGCTATTGCTTCCTGGTGATTCTAAATCTTTTTATCCAGCCCTAAAAATATCAGCAGCACTATATAAATATCAACAAGAATAAAAAGTAAGGATAGACGCCAGCAATCCATGCCTGAGATCTACCCTTGCTTTTTTGGAGACATATTCATTACTGGCAGTCACTATCTCAAATACCACTACTCCAGCAACCAATCATTTGTTGATCACAATCGACAGCTTGTAATTGACATGCCGATTAAGGCCCACTAGAAACTCGTCCAGCACTGCATTGGACGGAAACTGGCATTCCAGCAAATAACAGCTGTCTCCGCTGATTTTATAGTTGTGAATCACAAATGGTTCCTGCGTTTTCAAAAAGGAAAGATAAGGCTGATGATACGTGTTCTGCGTGAAAATACTGATAAAAGCATGTACCGTATAGCCTACCTTTTCCTGATTAACCCTGATCGTATAACCTTCGATAATACCCTGATCTTCCAGCCGGGCTACCCGGGAAGAAGCTGCTTGTCCGGTGAGGTGTACCTTTTCACCCAATTGCTTCATCGTGATCCGGCTATTACGGGACAGCTCCTCGATAATCTGTTTGTCAACTTGATC
The DNA here is from genome assembly GCF_000346635.1 of Paenibacillus shenyangensis. Lineage (NCBI taxonomy): Bacteria > Bacillati > Bacillota > Bacilli > Caryophanales > Paenibacillaceae > Paenibacillus > Paenibacillus shenyangensis. Next base: position 161,437 of record NZ_AOIG01000005.1, on the reverse strand, counting down.
CATATCTATCCCAATCCTTTCAGAAATCAAGTCAAATGCTTCAAAGACTTGATCTTATCCATGTAAACCATAATTGCTCCCAGTATAAAATAGAGATACAGCCAAATACAAATCTCATTTCCATACAAAGGAGTATTAATCATGAATATACAACTTATCCGCAATGCCACACTGGTGATCCAATATGCAGGCAAAAAATTTCTGGTCGATCCGTTTCTGGCCGAACAAGGTGTTTATCCACCATTTTCCCCTTCACTGCGCGATGACCAGATGAATCCGCTGGTCGGTCTGCCTGTTCCGGTAAAGGACATTATCGACGTGGACGCAGTAATCGTGACGCATCTCCATCTGGATCATTACGATGACGCTGCCAAACAACTGCTGCCCAAAGACATCAAAATGTTCGTACAAAACGAAGAAGACGCCGTGCAGGTGAAGCAGGATGGATTCGTCAATGTAGAAGTACTGCAGGAAAATACACTTTTCGAAGGAATTCAGCTGATCAAAACCAAAGGCGAGCATGGCCGCGGCGAGATCCTCCAAAGAACCGGTCAGGTATGCGGCATCGTACTCAAGCATCCCGAGGAGAAGAATCTGTATATCGTCGGTGACACCGTCTGGTACAGCGCAGTGCAGGAAGTTATCGATACCCACCAGCCGCAGGTTATCGTCGTTAATGGCGGAGATAATCAGTTCCTGGAGGGCGGTTCGCTCGTCATGGGTAAAGAAGATATATATGAAGTGTATCAGGCTGCACCGCAGGCACCTATCCTCTCGGTGCATATGGAAGCCGTGAACCACTGGGCATTGTCGAGAGCGGAATTGAAAAGTTATGCTACGGAAAAAGGCATGTCCGATCGGCTGCTGGTACCGGAAGATGGCGAAGCATATACTTTTTGATAATGATCAAACGATGCTGACGATAAAGATGTAGCAGCCTTTTCAAAAACAGATGACCAGATGAATGTACGTGAAATCTGCTGTTAATAAGGATGAAATGAAGATACAAATACCCAAACAAGCAATAAAAAAGAGACCCTCTACAGGTCTCTTTTTTTATAAATTCGGATTATAATTTCGTTAACGATGATTGGTTATCGCGATCATCTTGCTTACAATCCGGTCTTGCAGCCCTGAGGTTCCTGCTCTAATTCCAATTCGCCGATAACTATCGTCTTCGCATTGTGGCGTCCAAACCAGCTATCCATTTTCCGTGCGATCAGGAAGCCGATGGCGATAAACGCAACTACCGGTACCAGCTGCCATGGATTCTCGAGATAGCTGTTCAGATCGGAGCCGATATACGATACGGTGAAAATCATAATTCCCCGTCCGAGCGCAGTCGCTGCGAGGAAAGAGCGAAAGCGAATGCCACTTAGCCCTGCAGCAATATGCATCATCGTAAACGGACCAAACGGCAGCAGACTGAGCATGAAAAGGTAAATAAATCCGTTCTTCTCGATCCATTCGAGACTTTTACTGACACTTTTGCGGTGGGCAAATCGCTGAACATATTCATAATGGGACAGCTGACGTACCAGACCGAATACCGTCAGAATACCAGCCATGATGCCGATCCAGGAAAATACAAATCCTGCCCATAATCCATTGGAAGCTCCATTGAGCCCGATTACTACAATTGTAGGGAGTGGAGGAATAAAGGAAATCAGAAAAGCCAGCAGCATGCTGCCTAGAGGCCCGAACGACTGGTACTGCTCCATAAGCTGTGTAATTCCCTGCTCATTCAGCGCGGAAAGCAGCTGTGTTGTTATTTCCATGCAGTCAAATCCTCTCTCCATCGTTCGCTGGGTAACATTGTTAATAGGTTATTACCCATCTGCACCCCCGGTGACATGGTGTGAAAGAGAATCTTTTTACATATTATCCTGGTCTTTGCGGCTGAAATAAGCTTCGATCCGGCGGCTGATGACCAGACAGATAACGATAAACAATACTACCCACACCAGATACCAGGGCTGTTCCCAGTACAGTGCAAAGTCTGCTCCAATAAAAGACACTGCAAATACCATTACACCCCGTCCGAATAAAATAGCGATCAGGAACGAGCGGAAACGGATTCCGCTGAGACCGGCAGCAAGATTGAGCAGTGTAAATGGGCCAACCGGGAACAGACTCAGCAGAAATACATAATTGAACCCATTATTCCTGACCCAGCGCCTTGTCCGTTCGACTCGTGGACGCTGTACGATCCGGGCCAGATAACGGTGCTGCGACAGCTTGCGAATCAGCAGAAAAGCCGTGAGCGAGCCTCCGATAATACCGATATAGGAGTACAGGAATCCCAGCCATAGCCCATATACAGCGGCATTAACCCCGAGTACGACAATAGTAGGCATCGGCGGAATAAAGGATTTGAGAAAAGGAATCAGAATACTGATCAGCGGACCGAGTGACCGATAATCGTTCATCCAGCGTCTCAGATTCTCCTCGTTAATAGCAGATAGTAGTTCCGATATATCCATGGTATGTATATCCTTTCAATTCGTAGGATCATTTCTATTTATTATAACAATATGTGTAGCCGCAGAATGGTCTATCGTGATATTTTATGAAAGTAGAGGAGGAGAAGCTATGCATATCATCATCAGGATATCCCGTAAGCTGCTGCGGATGCGCAAATCCGTACTGGCCGCGACAACGATCCTGTTTGTACTGCTCAGTTCGACGATCGCTTATGCCCTGGAGCCAGATACGTTTACCCATTGGTTCAATGCGCTCTACTGGGTGCTGACGACGATGGCGACGGTAGGATATGGGGATTATTTCATGGAGTCGATCGCGGGCAAGATTTTCACTATTTTCCTGTATATCTTTGGTATTGGCCTGCTCAGTCTGATTATTGGCAAAATTATCGACTCTCTTGGAGAATACAATCGCAGAAAGGAAGCGGGCAAATTGGCGTATACCGGCAAGAATCATGTGATCATTATCAACTGGAGCAAAAAAGCACAGTATGCGATTGACGAGCTATTTTCCAGCAATCCGGAGCTGGATATCATCATTATCGATGAACTGGAAAAGCATCCGCATGACCATTCACAAGTCCATTATGTTCATGGAGATCCGACGCGGGACGAGACGCTGAACCAGGCGAATATCCAGCATGCGCAGTCGGCTATTATTTTTGCGGATTCCCGGATTGATGATGCTTCACTGGTCGATGGCAAGTCGCTGCTGGTAGCATCCAGTATTGAACGGCTGTCTCCCCAGGTACATACTACAGTAGAAATTATGCTGGAAAACCATATCAAGAATTTTCACCATATTCATATTAATGAATTTGTATTGTCCCATGATGCTATCTCCCGACTGGCGGTACGATCCGCGCTGAATGAAGGCAATAACGATATTATCAACCAGCTGCTCAACCGCCGTTATGGTGAAGATCTGTTCCCGATTGTCCCGCGGCCGGAATGGAAAACATACGGAGATGCTTTTCAGCAGCTGCTGTCTCTGGGAGCAACGCTGATCAGTGACCGCAATGATATGACGATTAATCGCAAGCTATCCGAGACGATCCCCGCGGAAGCCCGATTGTTCATACTGTGTGATGACGAAACCTATCGCAAAATTGCCGGTTGAACCTATGGGCCAGATGCTGAAAAGCAGGCACAGATGAATAGTAGTTTGCGTGATTGAATAAGAATATGGAGACGGACGAATCTGCAGTTATTTTGCCCTTTCAGGAGTGGTATAAAGGGGTATAGGATCAATAGCAGAACGAATGGAGCACAGGCGGTTATTCGGGCAGTGGCGCATATTCGGTTCGCCAAGGTAATGCAATTGTGCTGACTTCAATTTCCGTATATACTTCATTCAACTGGTATAGACTAGACAAAGGAGTAGTTGAAAATGGCTCAGACAATCAAACCCGTAATTGCCAAGCATGTAAGCATCGGAGAAGGCATACCGAAGATCTGCGTATCCCTTATTGGCACAACGATAGAGGAAATTCGTCAGGAAGCGCTGGCGATGCAGGCAGCGGATGTAGATGTAGTCGAATGGCGCGTCGACTTCTATGAAGAGGTAGAAGACACCGGCAAAGTCAAAGAAGCGCTCAACAGCATCCGGGCGATTCTGCCATCCCGTCCGCTGATCTTCACATTCCGTACAAGCCGGGAAGGTGGAGAGCGTGATATTGAAGAGGACGCCTATTTCCGTTTGAACGAGGAAGTAATTCTTGCGGGTCAGGCAGATCTGGTGGATATCGAATTGTTTATGAATGAAGATCGTATTCGTTCGATCATTGATATGGCTCATCAGCATGATATGCATGTGATTATCTCCAATCATGATTTCCAGCAGACACCGCCCAAGGAAGAACTGCTGTCCCGTATGCATAAGGCGCTGGAGCTTGGCGGAGATATTCCCAAAATATCCATGATGCCGCAGAAAACCAGCGATGTGCTGACTCTGCTGGACGCTACCTGCACCATGCATGAACAGACCGATCATCCTATCATCACAATCTCCATGTCCGGTAAAGGCATGGTTAGCCGGATAGCCGGCGAATTATTCGGCTCGGCGCTGACATTCGGTTCCCTGCGCAATGAGTCCGCACCGGGACAGGTGCCTGTACAGGATCTGCGCCAGACTCTCAAGCTGTTCCATGCCAATTTGTAGGGAAAGTTTCCTTTTATGATACGAATGTATAACAGTAGCATGGCTTGTGAGGCGAGCAGCAGCTATATGGATAGTAGGCAAACAACAGGATACATCGCAGCGTAGAATCAGCTGCAACTCATGGCATACATATGCGAATATGTATGCCATTTTTGCATTGATACAGGCTGACATGATTAGATAGGAACAGATATCCGAATCAGGAGGGATTACATATGTACTTGGTATCCAATCATTTGCAGACGGTAACTAGACAGAAGCTACATCTGCTGGAACAGGAATGGAACATCATTTTGCCGCCATCTTATATACAGTTTCTGGAGCAGTATGGGCAGGGAACCTATTGCGGCTTATTGAACGTGGAATATCCCGATCGTGAGCGTCTGCGGGAGTTTGCGGAATACGAGCTGTGGGAGCATGATGAGCAGAGTCCGATTACACGAGAGCAATTGGCTGAATGTATTGTGATCGCCACGACGATCGATGGCGATTTTGTAGCCGTGTATCCGGGAGTGGAATCCCTGATCTGGCTGCCCCGGCATTCAGAGATCATCGAGCGGCGCAGCTGTGGAGACCAGTCGTGGGTAGAATGCATGGAGCAGTGGATAGAGGCTGCCTATGGTCCGCGGGATCTTGCGGAGACAGAGCGCTATTTTGAACCATGGAATAATCGACAGCAGCATCTGTTCCTGATGCTGGATACACAAAAAGCTATATCCAATGGTCCGTCCGTTGGCACAGAAGATGCTGAATCTGGGAGTACAGTAAATAATCTGGCAGATATCGCCCGTGAATGTACAGCGGTTATGAAACCGGATTTGATCATTGATAATGCGTATAGCGGACTGCACTTTTTCCGCCAGTTCAATGGATATGTTCGGTTTAATTACGCCTATGGCAGAGAAGTGGCTGTCTTTTATGAAAAGGAAGAATCTCAGGAAGGAAATGGAAGTTTCCTGGTTCGTCTGCTGCAATTTATGCGTGAACACGATATACAATAACAATAGGACAAAATACCCCTTCAAAAATACGAACACTTGTTCTAAAATAAAAATGAAGATTCGTGTAACACGCTCATATTTAGGAATGCGTATGTTACACGATAGATCAGGGAGGTTTTTTTAAATGGGATTGGAACTTACGGAGGCCTACATAGACGGACTGGCACCGAATGCAGCCGCAATCAAAAATGCCAGAGGACTTATTCAAAAAAGAAAGCTGGTGCAGCTTAATCGTACAGCAGATGATACATTGCTATTTGGCGAATGCGCAGGCAGTGGCAAAAGCAATTATGTCTGCTCGGCCGACTTTATTCAGCCTGACAAACCGGTTACGCGATGCAGCTGTCCAAGCCGCCAGTTTCCCTGCAAGCATGCACTGGCGATTATGTATGCCTATGCAGCAGGTGAATCATTTACTGTCGCCGAAGTCCCGGAGGACATTGCATCCAAACGTGAAAAGATAGAGAAACGGGAAGAGAAGCAGACCCAGACGGCTGCCCAGGAACAGGACCCTGTCAAAGCCGCCAAAAAGAAAGCAACCAGCAAAAATGCATTAAAGAAAAAAGTACAGGCCCAGCTGGATGGACTGGATGCTCTCGAAAAACTGCTGTTGACCCTGATTCGTGATGGTCTCGGTACGATCGATGCCAAAACCGTCAAAATGATCAATGAACAGGTCAAACAGATGGGCAACTATTATTTGACTGGAGCCCAGAACGAGCTGCGCCGGTTGGCTCTGTTGCTAGCGGAGAAGAACAATCGTGAACAGCATTATACATATATCATCGCCCAGATGACCCGCCTGCATGCACTTATTCAAAAAGGCCGTCGTCATCTGCAAGCCAAGCTGGATGATCCGGAATTGGCACTGGATGCGGAATCCACAATAGAAGAATGGCTTGGACATGCCTGGCAGCTGAGTGAACTTCAGGAATACGGCAAAATGACCGAACAGGCCGAACTGATCCAGCTATCCTTTATCAGCTATGACGATCCCGGCCGTCAGGAATATATTGATCTGGGATACTGGATGGAGATGGGTACCTCCCATATTTACCGTACCCTGCAGTATCGTCCTTACCGTGCAGCCAAGCATCTGCGGGAAGAGGATAGCTTTATGGAAATAGCTGCTGTACCTGCATTGTATCGATATCCGGGCGATCTTAATCCACGTGTACGCTGGGATGGAATGACGACCAGAGCGATTAAGCCGGAAGATATCCAGAAGGTACGTGAACAGGCTCAGCGTTCGTACGCCGATATTGTCAAACAGGTCAAAAACCAGCTCAAAAACCCACTCGCCGATGAGCATCCGGCTATAGTGATTCATGCTGCAGAGATTTGCGGCATATCCAGTGGAGGATATGCGATCACGGATGGCAGTGGACAGCATATGGTACTGAGTACCGTCGGAGGTGTGTACCCGGATACGGTCCAGCTGCTTTCTTTCCTGCCTGCGGATCAGCTGCGTGATGTAGCTGTACTTGGCATTTTTGAACATCGCATGGATACGGGTGAGCTGGTACTGCAGCCGCTATCGATTGTGACGAATGATACGATTGTCAGACTTTTATACTGAGAAGGACAGGAGGGAGAAAATGATGAGTACAGCATTATTACAGGAAGTCTATCAGGAAGTGCGTCGTTTATATATTGCAGGCAGTGAGCTGTCCGCAGGGGATTTCCGTCTGCAGAAGTTGCTGCCCCGTGTAGAGCAGCTCGGAGAACGGGCGGCAGTATTTCAAAAGATTGCCGAGGGAATCCGGGAACTGATCAGTCCACAGGGTGCGACCGGAGAAGAATCTGCTTCGGCAGTCAAGCTGCAGCGTCTGGCCCTGCTGCTATCTTCCGTACTGCGTACCCAGGGCAGCACAACAGCAGCAGGTGAGTTGCATCCCGTAGCATCCCGCCCAGCTTCGCTAACCACGACCTATACATATCGCAAAATCGCTCCACTGCAGCAGGCGCTCACTACAACAGGAGGCGGCCGTTATGAAGTTGTAAAAGAAGCATTTGCCGCAGGCATTTTCCAGGATCTGCGTACTCTGCCACTTGCACTTGGAGCATTGAACGATGCCTATGTCGAGATTGCCGAAATGGCTACCGAGCAGATTCTGCCGGCTTATGGTTCATCGATTATTCCGTATATGCTGGATCACTTTGACCCATCGGGTGGACGATTGGAAGCACGCAAGCTCAAAGTCATTTATCGTACGGGCGGCGCTGATTATATGCAGTTGTATGCCGATGCAGCAGAATCCGGTTCGGAGGAAGTGCGAACGACAGCAATAGCGATGCTCAAAGGTCATGAGGCATACACGCCATCACTGATCCTCTGGACTCGTGACAAAAAGAAAAATATTCGTGAAGCGGCTTATGCTGCCCTTGCCGGCAGTCGTTCCCAAGATGCTATGGATTGCCTTTATCATGCATTTCACAGCAAGGATATCGAACTGGTCACCAATGGGCTTAGAGAAGGCATGGCTGAGGAATTAACTGAAAAGCTGCTGCTGGATTACTGGAAAGATGTGGAGCAGATACTGGCAGAAAAAGAGGAGAAGCAGCTGAACAAGCTGCAGGTACGGATTGAAGCGTATGTATCGTTATTCTCATCACTGGATCATGCTTTGCTCAACAAATTGTATTATCTGATTCTGAATCATTACAGCCAATTTGCCCAGGATAGATGGTATCTGCTGATGAATCAGGTAGTCTCTTATGTTGAACAGTATGGAGAGCGTGAGATGCTGCCGCTGATGTTCCAGTTGGAAGACTACCGGGAGGCCTATCTGCCTTATGTGTTTCGGATGGCACATCGCCTGCTGTCGCCTGCCGAACTCTATGAGCATTATGTAGGCAAGGAAGGATTACTTCAGGCAGGTGTAGTTTCCAAGAAACGCAGAGCAAGACTGCCCAAGCTGAGACAATCCATATACAGTCTGCTGATTCGGGACGAGGTCGAGCCGGCGCTTGGCACGGCGTATGGGTCCGAGGAAGAACGTATGGCTTATACACTCCGGCTCATCCCTATGGAAGAAGTAGAACAGCAATGGGATGCACGCTGGCTGGACTGGGCTGTGAAAATAGATGATTCGGAGCTGGCAGCAGCACTGGTACGTCCGGGTATGCCGGATATACAAGTATACTTGATCGACAAATTAAAAAAGAATCCGGAATTCCGCAATCGCTGGGCACCGATTATTTTGCAGGGGCTGGATCGGAGCGGCATTTCCCGAGAAGACAAGCGTGAGCTGCTGTGGTATACGCTGGATGATAAGCGCAATACCAGCATGTATACGCTGGACCCTTATATTGTACGTTCTCTGCTGGAGCTTCCGGTAGAAGATATCGAACGCCTGGAAGCATTGCTGGTTCATGAAGATAGCAAATCAGGCTCCAGGTTCCGCTACGAAGCCGCGACACAGCTGGAGTATGTTATTCACACACTGAAAGGGATGAGAGCATGAGTAACCAGGAATCGCTGCATGAAGTACTGAGACAATCTGCTGAACAGCTGTATGCCCATGAACTGGAGGCGCTTCGTCAGACAGACACCGGAAAAGTTCCGGCTGGATGGCAGATGTCACCGCAGGCTGTACTGACATTTATTACTGGTGGCAAAGCCGGCAAGGTGGATATCACACCCAAATATATTGGTAATCGCAGACTGGTAGAGATGGCAATTGCTACACTGGTAACGGACCGTGCCCTGCTGCTGATCGGTGAACCGGGTACTGCCAAGTCCTGGCTGTCGGAGAATTTGACAGCTGCCATTTACGGACATTCCGGTCTGGTGGTTCAGGGAACAGCAGGCACAACCGAGGAGCATGTGCGTTACTCCTGGAACTATGCGATGCTGCTGGCGAATGGTCCAACACCAGAAGCACTGGTACAGAGCCCGATTATGCGGGCGATGGAAGCGGGCGGAATCGCTCGATTTGAAGAAATTTCACGCTGTGCTTCCGAAGTGCAGGATGCCCTTATCTCGATTTTGTCGGAGAAGACCATCTCTGTCCCCGAGCTGGGCAAAGAAATGAATGCCCGCAAAGGATTCTCGATTATCGCGACCGCCAATACAAGAGATCGCGGGGTAAACGAAATGTCGGCTGCGCTCAAGCGTCGTTTTAATATTATCGTACTGCCCGCACCGGACAGTATCGAGACCGAGATTGAAATTGTCAGAAAACGTGTCGGCGAGATTGCATCGGCATATGATCTGCAGGCAGCCGTTCCGGCAGAGGAAGCACTGTACAAAGTCGTAACGATTTTCCGGGAGCTGCGCAGTGGCATGACACTGGATAAGAAGAACAAGCTGAAATCACCGGCTGGCGTCATCTCGACAGCAGAAGCGATTTCCCTGTTGACCAATAGTATGGCTCTTGCTGCCAGCTTTGGCAGCGGTGAACTGACGGATGAAGATCTGGCAGCCGGACTTCAGGGGGCTATCGTCAAGGACGATGACAAAGACCGGATCGTCTGGAAGGAATATCTGGATAATGTAATGAAGAAACGCGGTGCAGACTGGCATGGACTGTATCATGCCTGCAAGGAGATCAACCAGTGAGTACCGGTAACGGTAACGGAGTGCATATTTTTGGCGTCCGCCACCTGTCCCCCGGCGGTGCAATGCATCTGCTGAGTGAGCTGGATCGTATCCAGCCGACAGCTGTATTGATTGAAGGTCCCGCAGATGCTACACCCGAAATCCGGCATCTGGTTCATCGCAAAACACGTCCACCGGTAGCCATACTTTCCTTTACGGCAGAACTACCGGTCCGAACTGCCCTTTGGCCATTGGCAGAATACTCACCGGAATATCAGGCTATGAAGTGGGCAGCCGAGCATAGAGCAGAGGCTTCTTTTATCGATCTGCCTTCTTCGGTCATGATTGCGCTGCAGGAACAGCGGGATCTGGCGAGAAAGCAGCGCCCTGCTCTAGGGGATGTTCCGACTGCCGAAGAGCCGGATGAACAGACAGAGCCGCTGTCACTGGAAGAAAGGGAGGAACTTTTCTCTGATAACCAGCATGGTTCCCTGTATGATCAAATTGCCAAGCTGGCAGGCGAAGATGACTATGAGATGTACTGGGAACGCAGCTATGAGCATAATCTGAATCCGGATGCTTACCGCGAAACGATTCTGGCCTTTTCCGAACAGATGCGGGAGCTGACCGAAGAGCAGGAGAAGATCCACGCAACGGTAGAGTATGCTTACAATGCTGTTCGTGAAGCTTACATGTGCCGCAAAATACAGGATGCCATACAGCAGGGGCATCAGCCCGATCGTATTCTGGTTATTTGCGGAGCTTATCATGCAGCCGCTCTGCGTACATCGGTTCATATAATGACGGATGAGGAAATGAAGACATTGCCGCAGCGGCCTACCCGTCTGACATTGATGCCTTATTCGTATTACCGTTTGTCCTCGATGTCGGGTTATGGAGCCGGGAACCAGGCTCCTTATTATTACGAACTAATGTGGCAGCAGATGAAGAGTGGTGCGCTGGATGAACTGCCTCATCTTTATTTATCATCGGTTGCACGCCATCTGCGCCAGTCCGGAACCCACCGCTCAACAGCCGAAGTGATTGAAGCGGTACGGATGGCCCGTTCGCTGGCTGCCCTGCATCATGGCAGTGCGCCGGTGCTGCGTGATTTGCGCGATGCTGCCCAGACGTTGCTCGGGCATGGTGATCTGGCCGTTGTAGCCGAATCACTCGCTCATATCAATGTAGGTACCTCAATCGGTCATTTGGCCGAAGGAGTCAGCCAGACACCGATCCAGGATGATCTGAATCGCCTGTTCAAGGAGCTGAAGCTTGGCAAATACAAAACGACGGTCGCCACTGATCTTGTACTTGATCTGCGGGAGAATCGACGTGTTCGTACCGAAGCTTCGGCTTATCTGGATCTCAATCGGTCCTTTTTGCTGCATCGACTGCAATTGCTTGGAATTCGATTTGCCCAGCTGAAAAGCAGTGGGCAGGAGCAGGCTTCCTGGGCCGAGCAGTGGGTATTGCAGTGGTCGCCCGAAGCGGAGATTCAGGTTGTCGAATCGACACTGCTGGGAGAGACGGTCGAAGTCGCAGCTGCTTATGTACTCCAGCAAAAATTGGAAGCCTGTACGACGATTGCGGAAGCATCCCGTCTGATTGTTACGGCCTGTGAATGCGGTATGGTTACCCAGCTGGAAAATGCCCGGCAGACCCTGCAGCGTCTCGCAGTAGATAATCAGGATGTGATCCAGATTGCTTCTGCGGCCAAAGGATTATCGACCATCATACAATATGGCGATATTCGCCGTGTGCAGACAGAACCGCTGGTACCGCTGCTGGAGCAGCTGTTTATGCGCGCCTGCCTGTTCCTGACGGATAACAGCCAGTGCAAAGATGAAGTGGCAGCCGAGATGATGAGTGCGATTCATGAACTGAACACCATATCGCTGGATCATGGTGAAGCAGTGGATGAATCCTTATGGCTGCATGAACTGCAGCAACTGATGAGCAGGGATGATCTGAATGCCAAATTATCCGGGTTTGCCTGTTCCCTCTTGATGGAGCGGAATGTACTTGAGGCCTCACAGGCCTCTGCCGAAGTCTCGCGACGTCTATCACCGGGAGTCCCGGCAGAGCTTGGCGCCGGCTGGTTCGAAGGGTTATCCCAGCGCAATCGTTACATGCTGCTGTCGCGAATCAGTCTCTGGGAACAGCTCAGTGACTATATTGATGCGCTGGAACAAGATGACTTTGTTCGTGCTCTTGTATTTCTTCGCCGCGCATTCAGCACATTTGCTCCGCATGAGAAAAATATGATTGCCGAACTGCTTGGAGAGATCTGGGGCGTTCATGCAGAACAGGTGGCCGAAGTGCTTACCGAAGAACTGAAGGCAGAAGAAACCAAAATGATCGATGATCTGAATGATTTTGATTTCGATGATTTTTAAATAGAAAACAGAAACGGCATTAACAGACTGGGAAGTAGAGGTAGAAGTAGAAGTGAAATCAGGATACGCGAATAAAATAAGAAGAGAAAGGAGTGACATGGATGACTGAGCAGTCCCCGGAGATGGGCAAGAATTTGTCGCGCTGGAGGTTAATTCTGGGTGCGGAAGCGGAGCAGCAACTGGAATCTTTTGACCAGGCAGGTCATGGAGCGCTGACGGCAGAGGAACGAATTATGGATGAAGCACTCGCTGCTATCTATGATGATACCGGTGGTGGTAGTGGTAATAGCGGTCAAAGCGGCGGCGCAGGAGGCAGAGGAGCCGGTAATGGACAATCTGCTCCCCGTTTGTCCAAATGGTTGGGAGATGTACGCAGCTTTTTCCCGGAAGATATTGTCTCCATTATTCAGAATGACGCTATGGAACGCAAAGGCTGGAAACAGCTGTTATTCGAACCGGAAGTGTTATCCCAGGTCAAGCCGGATATCACGATGGTCGGCACATTGATGGCGCTGAAGGGCAAGATCCCCGAGAAGACCAAAGAGACCGCAAGACAGCTAATTCAGGCGGTAGTAGATGATCTGGTGCGGCGGCTGGAGCAGGATATCCGGCGTGCAGTAACAGGTGCGCTGAACCGTCGTCAGCATTCACCGCTGCCCTCGCTATCAGGGATAGACTGGAAAAGAACGATCCAGCGCAATCTCAAGCATTATGACAGCACACGCCGACAGATGATTCCGGAGAAATTTTATTACTTTGACCGGGCACGCCGCAGTCATGAATGGAAAGTTATCGTGGATATTGACCAGAGTGGCTCCATGGCAGAATCTATCATCTGGGCGTCTGTGACTGCCTCGATCTTCGCGAGTATGCCGGCTCTGGATACGCGAGTAGTTGCTTTTGATACTTCGGTTGTTGATCTGACAGAGCAATGCGCCAATGATCCGGTTGATATGCTATTTGGCATACAGCTGGGAGGCGGTACCAATATCGACAAATCGGTCGCCTACTGCGAAGAATTTATCGAAGAGCCCAAGAAGACCCTATTTATTCTGATCTCCGATCTGTATGAAGGCGGCAGTCAGGCACGGCTGGTACGCAGAATGCGCGAAATGCGCGAATCCGGCGTCAAAACGCTGTGCCTGCTGGCTTTGTCCGATGAAGGCAAGCCATTTTACGACAAGCATCTGGCTCGTCAATTGACACGGGACGGCACGCCGAGCTTTGCCTGTACGCCTGCTCTTCTGCCTGCACTGGTTGAAGGCGCGCTAAAAGGACAGGACCTGAATGAACTGGTCACACGACTGGGTATACAGATGGATCAATAAGTGATTGCCTGCAAATTGCGGCTCTCTATATCAATACTATAATAATAGCTGAATGACAGCTAAATGCCGGCAGGATGTTTATTCGTCCTCATTTAAGTGTAACGATTCTTTGTATACTGCTAACCTGTTCCGCATGGTTATACACCGATATATCGCGAATAGCAGGTAAGGCAACAGACGATAATATGCCAAATAAAGGCTCACAAAGAACAATTACACATAGAGGAGGCAATATCATGTATCCGGATCTGGAAGGCAAAACAGTCATTGTTACCGGCGCAGCAACAGGAATTGGACAGGCGATCGCCCTGCGTTTTGGGCAGGAAAAAGCTAATGTGGTGATTAACTACCACAGCAACCACGATGGTGTGGAAGAGACGATCCAGAAGATCAAGGAAGCTGGCGGACAGGCAATTGATCTGCAGGGCGACATGTCCAAGGAAGAAGATGTAGAAAAGGTAATCCAGACAGCACATGACCATTTTGGCAGTATGGACATTATGATCAATAATGCCGGTATGGAGAACGAGGTACCGTCGCATGAGCTGACTCTGGATGATTGGAACAAAGTCATTAACGTCAATCTGACCGGTGCCTTCCTTGGCAGCCGCGAAGCGATTAAATATATGCTCAAGCACAATATCAAAGGCAGCGTCATCAACATGTCGAGTGTACACGAGATTATTCCTTGGCCACATTTTGTACACTATACGGCAAGTAAGGGTGGCGTGAAAATGATGACCCAGACCCTGGCGATGGAATATGCGCCTAACGGTATCCGGGTCAACTCGATCGGACCGGGAGCGATCAACACACCGATCAACGCCGAGAAATTCTCTGATCCCAAAGAAAAAGAGAAAGTCGAAAAGCTGATTCCTATGGGTTATATCGGCAAACCGGAAGAGATTGCTGCTGTTGCCGTATGGCTGGCTTCGTCGGAAGCGAGTTATGTAACGGGCATTACTCTCTTTGCTGACGGCGGTATGACCAAATATCCTTCATTCCAAGGCGGTAATGGCTGAGTCTACACACCTGTAGCGGATAAGGAGTGGAACGATTATGATTTCCCTGAACCCATCAAGTACCAGTCCTGCAGTGCAGCTGTATCCCGAGCCTGCCCAGGTGCTGGATAATCCGGCGTTATCTTGTTATTTTCTGCCGTTGATGTCATTTACCCATGAGCATCTGGAAGATCAGCAGGCGTATACCATCCATCTGTTCGGCACGGAGGGATTATCTTGCATATCGCCTCGTCCGTATGCAGAGGATGGGATTCACGGATTTGATTATAATGAAGGACGTTATCGGTATCTGGGCGATCCGGCAGCTTTTGGCGAGTATCACAACGTCTCCGAAGTGTATGGCTGGCTGCTGGAGGACTTTAACCGGAACAGCGAATATTATTTGCATGAGCATATCAGTGCTGCCGATTATGGAGCCAATGTGCAGGTTGCGCTGAATAGTATCGCTACGTTTGATTCCCGCCGCTATGCGGAGGGGATTTACAGCTATCTGTATACGCGGACCCATTATCAGCGGACCGGTGAACTACGCCGAATCTCCGAGTTGACCGGTAATCAGGCACCAACCAACGACCATTTGCTGATGGATCGTCTGACTGCACAGGAACTTGGACAGCCACTGGTTAACGAACGTTCCCATCAGACCCAACATAATTATCATCTGCGACCGGAGATGATTGTTGGCGGTGCGGAACGCAGCCGATTCATGTCACCCTCGGGTCAAGGAGCTATATTGGCAGCTTTCGATGCAGATACCAAGCAGGTATATCTGCTGAATCCGTCCTCCTTATAAAGTCACTGAACAAGCAACCGCAAAAGCAATCCGTTCCTGCTATCGCAGCTTTTTCCGGGTTGAAGATGGAATGCTTTATTCCCATAACAGCCACTAACCAAAAGTAGCTGTAGAGTTGCTGCGCACGGTGTGTTATCATCTAGCTGAGGTGAGTACAATGACTACAGAACAACCATCCCAGCCATCCGGAGAGCAATCCGTAGAGGCGAAGAAACTGAGCCAGGCAGAAGCAGCCAAAAAACTGCTGGCACAGAAGAAACAAAACAACCAGGGCAAAGGCCCGGGTGGTCAGACTGCAAGCGGCGGCCAGAAGATGAAAAGCCAGATGACCAAAAAGGTAAACAATCAGCGTAAAAAAATGGGAACCTAATTCTCTGCATCAGCAGAACTTCCCTGAGAACCAGTTCAGTATGACTGAGCTGGTTCTTTATTTTGTCTATATCCACCTGTGGTATGATAGTACGGAAGAATGACGGAAGCGGAGGAACACAGCATATGAAGAACTTAATGGTCACTGGCTATCGTGCGCATGAACTGAATATTTTCGGACAAAAGCATGAAGGCATTGTTTATATCCAGCAGGCGATTCGCAGCAAGCTGATTCCGCTGATCGAAGAAGGACTGGAGTGGGTGATTACCCCCGGACAGTACGGTGTCGATCTCTGGGCATGTGAAGTGGCGATCGAGTTGAAGCAGCAGTATCCGCAGCTGCGGGTGTCGATTCTGTCTGCTTTTGCGAATGCGGAAGAGCGGTGGAGTGATGACAAGAAAGAATACTATAATGAGGTACTTAAAGGTATTGATTTCCATGGTATTGTGAGCAACCAGCCATATCAGGGCATCTGGCAGTTCAAGGCGCGAGATGAACTGCTGTTTCGTAAAACAGATGGTATTTTGCTCGTTTACGATGAAGATGCCGGTGAAGGTAGTCCGCGTTTTTTCAAAGAAGAAGCACTGAAAAGACAACAAGAAGAGGGTTACCGATATATCAGCATCAGCTCGGAAGATATTCAGACCATTGCGGATGAGCAGCGTATGGAGGAGCAGCGTATGGAGGAGCAGTTTGAAGAGGGTTTCGAGGAGAAAGTGACAGATTCGTTTGAGGAGATATGATCGTATACTTAGCATTCTTAGATGAAGAAAATAGATGATAAAAGAGCCGCTTACGGTCTGTATTCATCTGATAATCGTCTTAAAGGGAGGGGAACACCAATGATTGGAATTAGTGCTTGTCTAACTGGAATCGCCTGTCGTTACGATGGTAGAAGCAATCGGGTCAGTCCACTGGACGAAATGGTAACTTCCGGTCGAGCGGTGGCTTTCTGTCCGGAAGTGCTGGGCGGCATGAGTACGCCAAGAGATCCAGCAGAGATTGTCGGCGGTACAGCAGAGGATGTATGGGCAGGACATGCCCGTGTCATGACAGTATCGGGTGAAGATGTGACAGACGCGTTCAAGCAGGGAGCACAACAAGCTCTTGTACAAGCGAGGCAGGCGGGTATTACCGTCGCTGTGCTCAAAGCAAACAGCCCTTCCTGTGGCAGTCAGATGGTGTATGACGGAACATTTACAGGAAATAAAGTCGTGGGTTCCGGATTGACGGCTGCATTGTTCCGGCGCAACGGTATCGAGGTGGTCGACGAACATACTTGTGCCGCTTTGCTGGCAGCAGAACAGAAGGACGGCATGGACTAATGCTGACTCTGTACAAAAGCAAGTTGAAATACAGATAGTGAGTGCTACCCTTTCAAAGCCAAAGCCAAAGCCAAAGCCAAAGCCAAAGCCAAAGCCAAAGCCAAAGCCAAAGCCAAAGCCAAAGCCAAAGCCAAAGCCAAAGCCCGACGTATAGTTTCAATGTAAAAAGCGGCTCTTCGAGAGCTGCTTTTTTATTTTGTTAATGTGCTAATTTGCACTTTATATTTTATGTTTTTATAAAGGGATATTTTAAAGCCTGCATTCTGGCAATGTATCGTTTTTCGATTGTTGACCGGATCAGTTTCCTGTCTACATAGCTTGACTCATCCATCATCCGACCGTGTCCATTTACCATTATCCAGAGCCTCAACCCATAATTCAGACTCCCAACTTTACTCCACTATCAATCTGCGCTTTCACTCCAATCTGCCTTTCTTCAATAATTATTCCGCAAACGGGTAATACTATAAAGAATGCAGCCGTCGCTACGATCTGTATGACGGACTAGGAATCTGAGAAGACGAGAGGAGATCATAATGAGTACACTGACACAAACGGGCACAACACTGGGTAATTATCTGCTGGACAGCTTGCAGCAGGAGGGGATTACGGAGATATTTGGCGTACCCGGAGATTATAATTTCACGCTGCTCGACACATTGGAGAAATACGAAGGTATCGGCTTTGTTCCGGCACGCAATGAACTGAATGCCGGTTATGCGGCAGACGGTTATGCACGGATCAAAGGAATCTCGGCGATGATTACTACTTTTGGAGTAGGTGAAATGAGTGCCTGCAATGCAATCGCAGGTGCCTACAGTGAGAATGTACCGATCATTCATATCGTTGGTACACCAAAAACACAGGCACAACAGGGCAAAAAGCTGATGCACCACACGCTGCTTGATGGAGACTATGACGTGTTCCGGCGGGTATATGAGCCGATCACTGCCTATACGACGGTTCTTACCCCGGAGAATGCGATGTTCGAGATTCCACAGGCGATCCACATTGCCAAAACGACCGGCAAACCAGTCTACCTGATGGTCGCGATCGATCTGGTTACTCAGCAAGTGCTGCAGCATACTGCCGAGCAGCAACCGCTTCAGACCAGCGAATCTTCTTTGCAGGCAGCGATCAATCATGCCCGCCAGCTGCTGGAAGCTTCGGAAAATGCGGTACTGCTATCCGACAGCACCGTATTACGTCAGCGGTGGCAGGAGCCTGCCCGTAAGCTTGCCGAAGCACTCAATATTCCAGCTGCCTCCACGATGATGGGCAAAAGCGGATTCGACGAGAGTCATGCCCGTTATATCGGCATGTACAGCGGTGCCTTTGGTAATCAGGAAGTGACAGAGACGATAGAGAATGCCGATACCGTGATTGCTCTCGGACTGATCTGGTCGGATACGAATACCGCCAATTTTACAGCTCAACTCGATATGAATAAAGTCATTAATATTCAGCCGCAGTCAGTGATGATCGGGGAAGCGGCTTACCAGAATATCCGCGGTGAAGATATGATTAGTGAGCTGATTGAGCTGGGCTGGATGAGCATGTCATCTGTGCCAAACACGTCATTCCCTTATACCGAGCAGCAGGGTCAGCTGGAGGAGCCGCTGAATACAAGCTATTATTATCCACGTTTTCAGCAGTTGATTCAGGAGGATGATATTGTCATCACCGAGACAGGTACGCTATTCTATGGCATGTCCCAGGTGCGCCTGCCGCATAATGCGATGTATATCGGACAGGGCGGTTGGCAAAGTATCGGGTACGCTACACCATCTACATTTGGTGCAAGCATTGCAGCTCCGAATCGCCGGGTGCTGTTATTTACAGGAGAAGGATCGATGCAGCTAACTGTGCAGGAGCTAAGCTCCATGCTGGAATACGGCTGCAAGCCGATTATTTTCGTCCTCAACAATGGAGGATATACGATCGAGAAATACCTGAATGTCAAAGAAGAAGTAGCCAAGCAGACGTATAATGAAATTCCCGGCTGGAATTACACCCAACTGATCAGCACCTTTGGCAGAGATGCCTATACTGCCTGTGTCACAACAAATGGAGAGCTGGATGAAGCAATCCGTCAAGCCGAACAGGAACAGCAGCATCGTCTCTGCCTGATCGAGCTGATTGCAGGCGATCCCATGGATGCGCCGGATTATATGAAGAAAATACGCGAGTTTATGCAGGAACAAGAAAAGCAGCAGTAAACGGCAGATCTTTTCAACCGCTGAGAAGCTGGCGTCATAGTATAAAGTTATATCCAGCGAATCATATTATTAAGAAAGGGCGCTTCTCCAATCGGAGGGGTGCTTTTCTTTTGGATACGGCGATTTGGGCGTAGGGGTGTCACAGTAATTTTGGATTATGTGTGATTGTAATCACTCGTTTATGAAAATGCGTAAGCTATATTGAAAAAGAATCAATATCCAATTATTGGATTTCCTAAAAAATAGTTTTGAGTACAGGTTGAGCTCACGATATATCAACAAATAAATACTAAAAAATTGCATTAAATTTGAATCATTGTGATCTATGTCACATCTGGAACCAGGCATCCTAGGTATACTGAGAACATAAGAAAACATCTAATTTTAAATAATAAAGATTGTGAAATTGGTAACATGATATGGTATAAATATCCATATTCGTCGGATATGCTGATAGATAAAGAGATAATAGAGAACACAGGAGGAATCCATATGAACACAACACGCGAACGCTTGGTATTGATTGGTAACGGGATGGCAGGGGTAGCAACACTGGAGCAGATTATCAAATTGGGCGGTGCCTACGACATTACGGTCATCGGTAGTGAGCCGCATCCCAACTATAACCGGATCATGCTCTCTTATGTACTGGAAGGCAGCCAGACGATTGATGATATCGTACTGAACAGCCATGAATGGTATGAAGAGAATCACATTACACTGCATACCGGTGTAACAGTGACCGCTATCGATTCGGATACACAAATGGTCGTAACCGATAACGGCATGCAGATCCCTTATGACAAAGTCATTATCGCTACCGGTTCCAAGTCGCTGATCCTGCCTATTCCCGGTCATGAAAAGCAGGGTGTTGTCGGATTCCGTGATATTGCGGACTGTCATCAGATGCTGGAAGCAGCCAAAAACTATCGTACCGCAGCAGTTATCGGTGGTGGCCTGCTCGGTCTGGAAGCAGCCAAAGGTCTGGTCAGTCTGGGCATGGATGTAACGGTCGTCCATCTGATGGATGATCTGATGGAACGTCAGCTCGATTCCGTAGCCGCAGCTATGCTCAAAAAAGAACTCGAAAGCCAAGGCATCAAGTTCCGTATGGGTGCTCAGACAGCTGAACTGCAGGGCGGCGATCGTGTAGAACGCCTACTGTTCAAGGATGGCTCGACGCTGCAAGCTGATTTTGTGGTCATGGCAGCAGGGATTCGTCCGAATATCGAAGTGGCAAAAAACAGCGGTATCGAAGCGGCGCGTGGTATCCTCGTGGATGACTATCTGCGTACATCGATGGACAATGTCTATGCCGTCGGCGAATGCGTACAACACCGTGATACCTGTTATGGTCTGGTAGCACCGCTGTTTGAACAAGGGATGGTACTTGCCAAGCATATCTGTGGCAGCGAATGCCAGCCTTATGAAGGTTCGACCGTATCGACCAAGCTGAAAATCTCGGGCGTCGATGTATTCTCGGCAGGCGTATTTATCGAAAATGAACATCAATCCGTGATCACTGCACGTGATGACTGGAAGAAAACCTATAAAAAGATTATTTTACAAGACAATATCATTGTCGGCGCTGTATTGTTCGGCGATATCAATGACTCGGCTCAATTGCAAAAGCTGATTCGTGAAAGTGCACCAATGACCGACGAACTGTACGCCGAACTGATGGGTACCGGCGGATGCAGCCACAGCAAGAAAAAAGCTTCGGTTGAAACCATGGCGAATGATGAAATCGTCTGCGGATGTAATGGTGTCACTAAGCTGGATATCGTCAGTGCCATTCAAGACAAAGGATTGACCAGCGTCGAAGAAATCAAAGCCTGCACCGGAGCAACCCGTTCGTGTGGTGGTTGTAAACCGGTAGTTGAGCAGATTCTGCAGTATGTACTTGGTGATGGTGCAGCAGTTGCTTCGAGTCAGGGCATGTGCGGATGTACTACCCACAGTCGTGATGAAGTCGTTGCAGCTATCCGTGAAAAAGGGCTGAGAACCGTCAAAGAAGTTATGAACGTGATGGAGTGGCATAATCCGGAAGGATGTTCGAAGTGCCGTCCTGCGATCAACTACTACCTTGGCATGATCTATCCGGTAGAATACCAGGATGAGAAATCGTCCCGCTTTGTAAACGAGCGTATGAATGCTAATATCCAAAAAGATGGAACTTACACCGTGGTACCACGGATGTACGGTGGCGTAACTACACCGGAAGATCTCAAGAAAATCGCTGATGTATCGGTTAAATATAATGTCAAAGCTGTCAAAATGACCGGCGGACAGCGGATTGACCTGATCGGTGTCGAGAAGGAAGATCTGCCAAAAGTATGGGAAGAGCTTGATATGCCATCGGGCTATGCTTACGCCAAATCGCTGCGTACCGTCAAAACCTGTGTCGGCTCGCAGTTCTGCCGCTTTGGTACTCAGGATTCGATGGGCATGGGCGCATCGCTAGAACAACGGTTTGAACGCCTGGACTTCCCGGCCAAATTCAAAATGGCAGTTAATGGCTGCCCTCGTAACTGTGCAGAATCGTGCACCAAAGATATCGGTATCGTCGGTAATGATGGCGGCTGGGAGATCTTCATCGGTGGTAACGGCGGGATCAAGGCTCGTCTGGCCGATTCGTTCTGCAAAGTCAAAACCGATCAGGAGCTGATCGATCTGTGCGGCGCCATTATCCAATACTACCGGGAGACAGGTAAATACCTGGAGCGTACTTCGGAATGGGTGGAACGCATGGGACTGGATACGATCAAAGCAGCTATCCTGGAAGATGAGAATAACCGTCAACAGTTGGTGGAACGTGTCAATTTGGCACTCGCTCAGGTAGAAGATCCTTGGCAAAAAGTACTGAACGACGAAGCAACCCGTACTGCGCTGTTTGGCAAAAAGGTAGAAGTCTAAGTCGGATATCTGGTTCCAACTAACATTCAAGCTTGCACCATACTATAAATGCATAGGTATCATTACAGAGATATAAAAGGAGAGATACAGCGATGAACAGTGTACAGACATTTTACCCTGTCGGACAGGTAGAAGAATTCATGAGCCGGATCGGCCGGGTACTGGAATTGAAAGGAATCGAACTTGCCGTATTCCGTACGTCGGACAATCAGGTATATGCGCTGGAAAACCGCAATCCACATCCCAAAGGCGGACCGATCGCCGAAGGAATCGTATCGGGACATGTGTTATATGATCCACTGTATGACTGGCAGATTAATCTGGAAAATGGTCTGGTACAGGCACCTGATGAAGGCCAGGTACGTACCTTTGACGTCAAACTTGAAGATGGACAGGTCTGGATTGCTGTCTGATTGGCGGCATCCGCTCCGGAAAGAGATTCTGCCACGACCTCCGGTTAAGAACGGAGATCTTGAATGACCGCGCAGCGGTCGATCTCCATTCTTAAAGGTCGGTCTTTGGCAGAATTCTCTTTCCTCCGCTTGGAGCGGTAAGTTCTATATAGCTGCTGTACAGACAAATTATACTTTAAATAATTAATCACAAAATAAAAGGCACCATGTTGGCGGTTACCTTGCGGTAATTGTCAGTATGGTGCCTTTTGGTTTACTGGCTTTTATTTATTTACGATAAGAACATCGATTAATTTGCCATTGTTAGCACCAAAATACATGGTAACTTTGCCATAGGTATACATCATTACTTGATCATACCCTTCCAATATATCGTTGCCCATGCTACTCGGCTTACCGAGCGATTTGCGAATATCTGCAAATGTACGGCCCTGGAACCCGGGTGGAACTATCATGATCCCGGACAAGGTGCGATTTGGTCCTTCAAAGAAAAAGACAGCATTGGGCATATTGCTCAGTTTGAAATACTCTCCACCCAAATAATAATCCGACCGTACAGGCGTACCGTAGACTTTTTGTACCTGCTGCATGGTCATGCCGAAGCGGAGTTTGTAACCGGGAATATAACCTTTTTTCAACATGCTGCCTGTTTTGCTGTTCAGTGGCATGACCGAAGACGTGGATGCCAGAGGAGTAAGCATAGGTACGGAAGCAGTAGATACTTGTGGGCTGATCTGGAGCTGTGAAGTCAGGGAACCTACGAGTTCCTTTTTATAGGGCGCCGCTTCCATTTCAGCTGGGCCGGTCAAGTTCACAGCCACCAGGGTAGTCAGCAGGCTGGCAACTGCATATTTTTTGATCATTGTATAAAATTCCCCTTTATTGTTAAAATAGTGGACACTCTTTTTTTCATTATATCGTTTTCTGCTTCTTCTTTCATAGTTAATAATAAAATTAGTGACACAGCATATACATTTGCTTATAATGTAGCAGAAGTGCCGGGTATAACAGACTAACAATATTAGTAATACAAAGTATTCCTCAACAGGCCGGCTATGAGGCAGGGGAGGTCAAGACAATGATCGCGCTGCAAGGCGTAAGCAAATATTTTGATGGAACAGATCGCAGACAGGCAGCTGTAGAAGAAGTAACTCTGCATATTGAAGCCGGGGATATACACGGTATTGTGGGCAGCAGTGGTGCAGGTAAATCGACGTTGCTGCGCATGATCAATATGCTGGAACGTCCCGATCAGGGCACCGTTACTGTAAATGGTGAGCGGCTGACCGATCTGCCGGAGCGCCGCCTTCGTCCGGCACGCCAGCAGATCGGCATGATCTTTCAGCAGTTCAATCTGCTGCATAATCGAACGGTTGGCGGGAATGTGGCGGCTTCGCTGGAACTGGCCGGTGTACCCGGAGCACGCCGCCAGCAGCGGGTACGGGAATGTCTGGAACAGGTAGGACTGCTGGACAAGATTAACGAATACCCGGCGCAGCTCAGCGGCGGACAGAAGCAGCGGGTAGCGATTGCGAGAGCGATTGCCAATCATCCGCGTGTACTGCTGTGTGATGAACCAACATCTGCGCTCGACCCTCGGTCGACGTCAGGCATTCTGGAGCTGTTGCAGCAGATCAATGAGCAGCTGGGTGTGACGATGGTTATCGTGACGCATGAGATGGATGTGGTGAAGCGACTGTGCAATACCGTATCCGTTATGGAGCATGGCCGGATTACCGAGAGCTATTCACGGGCACAGGATTCATTTGCTCCAGCACCGGATTATACGCTGTCCTATCGGGAACAGCTGCTGGGACGAACAGATACAGACGCTCCAGCTTCGAGCGAAGCAGCAGTTTCACCATGCGGGGTGAACGAGAATGGATAACACACGTACATTTGGCGAAATGATGGATCGTTATCAGTCGGAGATCTGGCAAGCGATCGGAGATACGTTTACCATGGTCGGCATCTCGATTGCAGCTGCTGTACTGATCGGGCTACCGCTGGGTACTCTGCTGTACCTGACCAAAAAAGGACAGTTGTACGAGAATCTGTATCTGGCTGGCATACTCAATAGTCTCGTCAATATTATCCGCTCGTTTCCGTTCCTGCTGCTGGTGGTGTTCCTGATTCCGTTTACCCGTATGGTTGTAGGTACATCCATCGGGACAGAGGCAGCTTCAGTGCCGCTATCGATTATCGCTATTGCTTATTATGCACGGCTCGTCGAGCAGGCGCTGCTGGATGTGCCGCGTGGAGTTGTAGAATCGGCACGTTCGATGGGAGCTTCCGGTCTGCAGATCGTGTTCCGTTTTTTGTACGTGGAGGCACGTTCCGGGTTGGTACTCGGATTAACGACGTCAGCCATCAGTTTTATTTCCTACTCGACCGTTGTGGGTATTGTCGGTGGAGGAGGAATCGGGGATTTTGCGATCCGGTACGGGTACCAGCGATTTGAGACAGATGTGATGGTCTATATGATTATCCTGATGATCATTCTCGTGCAGGCAGTACAATTTACAGGGAGTCTGATCTCCAGATTGATCGACAAAAGGTAATCTTCTATTCAATAACAAGCTGCCAGCTATCCAGACAGACCGACTGTTCGGTAATGGATATATGGGAGCATCACAGGAATGACCAGTAATGGAACACGATCATTATTACAAATTAAACACGGGGGTACTTGATTCATGATGAAGAAAAAGACAGTACTTATTCTACTGTTCGCAATGACACTGCTGCTTGCAGCATGCGGACAAAAAGCTGACAATACAGCAGCTACTACAGGCGCTGATACCAAAGCAGGCACGGAAGCAGGAACAACAGGTGAACAGACACTCAAAGTAGCTACTCTGATTCCGCCAATGACTGATATTCTGGATATCGTGAAGCCACTGCTCCAAAAAGACGGCATCAATCTGGAAGTTGTCGTATTGTCTGACAATGTACAGCCCAATGATGCACTAGCAAACAAAGAAGTAGATGCTAACTTTTTCCAGCATGTTCCTTACATGAAGCAATATAACGAAAGCAAAGGCTCCAATTTGGTCGCGATCCAGCCGATCTACGATGCGATCTATGGCGCATATTCCAAAAAGTACAAGAGCATTGACCAGCTGCCGGAAGGCGCAGTGATCGCTATTGCCAATGATCCATCCAATATCGGACGTTCCCTGCAGATGCTTGCACAGGCAGGTATGATTACGCTCAAAGACGGCGTAGGCATGAATGCGACACAAGCGGATATTACATCCAATCCCAAAAAGTTTGAATTCAAGGAAGTCGATCTGCTGATGCTGGCTCGTATGTACGACGAAGCCGATCTGGTTGCCATGACTCCAGCGTATGCCAAGCCGCTGAACCTGACTCCGGTCAAGGATGCACTGGTAACGGAAAAAGCAGATTCTACATTTGCGATTACACTGGTTGCCCGTGAAGATAACAAAGACTCCGCAGCGATCCAGAAGCTCAAAGAGCATATGGCCGGTCCGGAAGTGAAGAAATTCCTGGAAGACAATTACTCGGATATCGCTGTACCTGCATTCAAGTAACATCAGCTGATACAGCAGATGTTGATTCATATGTTGGATCAGCATCTGCACAATAACGCCATAGTCACAAAACCAGAAAGGCTGTTCCCGCGACCGATAATAAACAGGTCAGCAGGAACAGCCTTTCTGGTCAATCTCCCTGGATAATACAGCAGTACCCGGTAAAGGAACTTGCTGTTCAAGCTACGAATCGAACTAAGTATACATCTGGTGGATTACTGCACAGCCTTAACATTCAATCACGCTGTGCTTTTTTGCTTGCGCGGCCATAGGGTGTAGCTAAAGCTGATCACAAAGTCGATAGCCAGCACAATCGCCCATACCCGGATTACCGAGTTCAGTACAACAGTCCGAGAAGCATCGTCTACATACCAGATCATGAACAGCAGCAGTGCATTACCGACAATCCATGAGATCAGATGCATCATCCAGCCGGTACGTTCATGGCGGGCATGCTCGCGTCCGTACAGTTTTTGCGGCTTCTGCCCATCGGCGAACCGATAAGCGAACCGTTCATCCGCCCAGCGGATCATCCGGTGTCCATAAGCGAGCGACACCCCGATATACACAGCAGCAATACCGTGCGCCATCGTGGCGGTAGCTCCATTGCGCAGATCCATAAAGGCTGCAATGAGCAGAACCAGATCAATCAGCGGCGTACAGATCAGCAGAAATGTACTCAGGCGCTTGGCTCCGAGAACATACCGTGCGGCCAGACCGCCGATAACAAATACCCAGAATAACACTTCACACGCTACAATCAGGTAAGCAATCATTCCCTATCTCCCTTTCGTTAAACAATGAATGAAGTTCTCTTATCTGCAATAATTGTAACGCAGCCATGCCATGCAGCCCCATACACCGACAGGATGATTTTGAGAATGGAAAGGGTAAACCTGCTGATGGAGGAGGACTCTTTTGTTTTCCATGCCGGGGAGGAGAGCGCAAAAAATAGCTAAAAGAAGAGCCTTAAATGACCACTGGATGAAAATCCCATCTGCCCGGTTTCTTTGTCGGCAAACTGTGCTATAATAAGTCCGAACTTTATTGTAAGCGTTATCTTTTTATTTGCATGCTTCCTTAACATAATCTCTGACTATTGAACAGGAGGATTCCCCCATGGCTCTCGGAACAAGTATGATCATACGTTTACAGATGGATAAGAAACAGGTGACTTTTGGCGAAGTAGCCGGTGCAATCGGGGAAGCGGGCGGCGACGTAGTTGCGATTGACGTTATTCATGCCAGCCCGGAGAGTACGACTCGTGACCTGACGGTCAATCTGCCGGAGAGTGTGCGTGAGATGATCCTGCAATCGGTAGGTGCTTTGACCGGCGTCAAAGTAGTCAACGTCTCGGACCGTACCTTCCTGGCGCATCTGGGTGGTAAAATCGAGATCCAGCCCAAGACTCCGGTCAAAAACCGTGAAGATCTGTCCCATGTCTATACACCGGGGGTAGCCAAAGTGTGTATGGCTATTCACGAAGATAAGCAAAAAGCCTTTTCCCTGACGGTTAAACGCAATATGGTCGCTGTGGTCTCGGATGGTACCGCCGTACTCGGTCTGGGCGATATCGGTCCTGAAGCCGCTATGCCGGTGATGGAAGGTAAAGCGATGCTGTTCAAGCAGTTTGCCGATGTGGATGCATTTCCAATCTGTCTGAACACTACCGATACGGAAGAAATTATCAATGCGGTGAAATGGATGGCGCCTACATTTGGCGGGATCAATCTGGAAGATATTAGCTCGCCTCGTTGCTTTGAGATTGAGCGCAGATTGACAGAGGAGCTGGATATTCCTGTATTCCACGATGATCAGCATGGTACGGCAGTAGTTGTACTGGCAGGTCTGCTTAATGCCCTGCGCATCGTCGGCAAATCGCTGGAGACTGCCAAGATTGTCGTACTCGGTGTAGGCGCTGCAGGTGCAGCCTGTGTGAAAATGCTGCTGTCTGCAGGTGCCCGCAATCTGATCGCCGTCGATCGCTGCGGTGCGCTGGTCGCAGACGAAGAGTATCCGCATGAGATGTGGAACTGGATCGCTGCCAATAGCAATCCCGACAAGCTCCGCGGTGATCTGACCGAAGTCATCCAGGGAGCCGATGTATTCGTTGGTGTCTCGCGTCCGGGTCTGCTGAGTATTAATCATATTCAGACCATGGCGGAAGACCGGATCGTATTCGCGATGGCAAATCCCGATCCCGAGATCGATCCGGAAGTCGCTGAGCCTTATGTACGTGTACTGGCTACCGGACGCAGCGATTATCCGAATCAGATCAATAACGTGCTGTGTTTCCCGGGCATTTTCCGTGGTGCTCTGGACTGCCGGGCCAGCGTAATTAATGAAGCGATGAAAGTTGCTGCTGCGAAAGCGATCGCTTCGGTAGTCAAGGAAGACGAGCTGAATGAGCTGTATATTATTCCGGGGGTATTTAACGATCAGGTCGTGAAGCTGGTACGTGATGGTGTAATCCGCGCAGCTATTGAGACGGGTGTAGCCCGCCGTGTACCGCAAGAATATCGTTAAACAGATGGGGAAAAGAACGATATAGGATGATGAACAGAATTATGCATGATGTATATAGGACTATGTATAATGCATACAGAGCTATGTATGATTCGTATTCTATTCGTAAAGGAAGAAGCCGGAGAACAGGAGAGATGCCTGTTTTTCGGCTTCTTCTTTGTATCAGAGGGTACTTTCAGGTTACAAGTATTTGTTTACTAATTTCCAAAAAAAGGTGTAGGTCAACGTCTCTTTATCTACACGCTCTACAAAGTATGCTTTCGTTCATACAATAATGAATCCTGGTAAATCGTTTCAAGGATATAAATCATACAGCTGACAATTCCATCTTTACAGAGCAGCTAATTTGCTGAGGCTATAGGTTGCGGTTGTTTTGGCTAGTCCTTCAGCGCTAATCGTGAAATAGAGCGTATCCCCTTTTTGTTTGATAAAAGTCAGACCATCACCCGCTCCCATGGGTCCAGAGTCGAGTTTGACGAGTTCTTGTTGTTTGGGTGTAAGCAGCTGATCGAACAGGATTACGCTTTTGCCGGTTTTGCGACTAATCAGTTGCAGCTGGCGATCTCCTGCATTACGGATCAGTATCATAGCATCGTCGATAGCTTCGATGCTATACAGCTGGTTTTTTCCTTTACCGGCAAGATCAAGCAGATTGATCGTCTCCAGCACGTTGCCAGTGCCGTCTTCGATAATACGCAGTTTTTGGCCGTCATTCAGGACTATCCTATTATTGTAACTGTCCACACGATCAGTACTTCCCCAGTTAAAGTCTACGCTGGTTCTGCGAATGACCTGTCCTTTTTTAAGCAGAACCTGAAACAGCTGGCTGTTGATATGAGGTTCGCCGTAGGAATCATTGACCGTAATCAACAACAGCCCTTTGGGTGTAGAACGAATATTGATATCGCTCAGATCCAGACTGGCGTTCAGAGAGGTTAATTTGATCGGCTTGTTGTTGCCAACAGTGCTGAATATATCACCGTTTGCTTTGGTAACCGTGTAGGTTACACCTTTATACACTTTGCTAACACTGGAATAATCGTGGATATCAGACGCTTTAACGGTATGGGTAGCAGGATCATACCCATCGTATTTGCCACCGAGTGCCTGTACAGCAAATTTAAAAGGCACATACATGTCCATCTCTTCGGAATTTGGATTTTTTTTCAGAAAAGCAGCACCTTCCATGGTAACCTTTTTACCATCCAGCATAGCGATTTTACTGCCGTCGCGGACTCCAATTTTTTTGGACCAGCCGTTGAATCCGGCACGCTTGCCGGTAGAATCCAGTGAGTATTCCAGACCGGCCATCATAGCTGTAAATTTGAATTCGATATAGGGTACGCCGTTACGTATAATCACAGGGAGCTGTTGATTATAGCCAGAATCGTCGTCTCCATAGTAGATCCATTCGTACTTCGTTTCTGTGGTAGCGGCCTGTACCGTTTGGGGAGAAGCAGTGGGAAGCAGAAGAGCAGATGACAGCAATAAAGTAGTCAGTATTTTTTTATTTATCCTAATCATTCCTTTCCTGCAGTATAAATTCAGCATTTATATTCGCCATGAACGTATTCATTCGTTCTATCGTTTGATAGGAGCCTGAAGAAATGGAATTTTACATCAAACATTCAGCCAGCTCATCAGATCAATCCAGTTTATCCAGATTGTACGTGGTTTTTACGGTTCCTTTATCAAAATCAGCGTAAGTAAAGTATAGGGTATTGCCCACACGCTTGGTGAAGTCAATCCGGTCGCCACCGCTCATTGGTCCTATATCTTCTTCAACGCCCTGCTGTTGTTCGTGAGTTAGGAACTGCTGATACAACAGCACACTATTTCCGTTCTTCCGGTTGATTAGCTGAAGCTGGTGATCTCGGGCATTGCGAATCAACAGCATATCCTGATCGATCGCTTCCACACTGTATTTCTGATCTTTGCCTTTGCCAGCCAGCTCTACGAGGTTCAGGGTTTGCAATACTTTGCCGGTACCATCTTCGATAATACGAAGATTCGTGCCATCGTTCATGACGAGCTTGTTATCATAGCTATTCACTGTATTGCTGCGTCCCCAACCGTAATCAACACTTGTCTGCCGGACCAGCTTGCCATCTCTGAACAGCAGTTGGAACTGCTGGCTGTTAATATGCGGCTCTCCATACGAATCATTCACCGTGATCAGCAGCAGACCGCCTGGCGTAGAGCGAAATTCCATACCTGTGGAATCTAACCCCGTCTGAATAGAAGCCAGTTTGACCGGATCTTGTTTGCCCCGACTGGCATACAGGTCGCCGTTCAGCTTGGTCAGGGTATAGGTAGTTCCTTTGTATACATCCGTAACGACCTCATAGGTATGCATATCGTTGATCTGATAAGTATTATGCTGAGCATTGGGACTAACCAGCTTGCCGTCCAGTGCCTGCGCGGCGAACCGTAAAGGAACATAGATGGAAGAAGTATCCGTTTTCTTGTCTTTGCGAATGAGAGCCGGTGCTTGCATAGTTACAATTTTACCGTCCAGCATGGCGGTTTTGCTACCATCACGAACCGCGAATTTCTTATTCCAGCCGTTATAAGAAGCGCGCTTGCCAGAAGCATCTATTTTGAGTTCCAGTCCCAGCGAACTGGGGTAATAGCCGATATTCACATAGTTGACCCCGTTACGAACGAGAAGAGTCTCCGAAAATTCACTGGTATAACCACCCCCGGCATAATGAAGAATGAGCTGCGGGGAGCTGGCTGCCTGTACAGAAGCTGGAGATATCGGCAGTAATAGTGCCGAGGAAAGTGCCAGAGTGATCCATGCTTTTTTGTTCATGATGACAAATCCTTTCATTATACAAGGTAAATATTATATGTTTTACAATTATATGGACGAAAGAATGCTTATAAAGTTGCAACATGGTCAATTGGGATGGCACATTAGAAATATCTATTTCGTAGAGCAATGCGTAGCGGAGAGAAAGCAGCAAAGATATATGGTATACATATATAGATCAATAACAGCAGGAGAGTGAGACAATCCAATAGCAGATAGAGAAGGGAGGCCATACGATGAATAAGCCGAAAAATGATGGTTCTGATATCGATCACGCAAAGCGGAACAAGCACGACAATCCTGCTCAGAGCACAAAGCAGCACAATCCACGCCTTGCTGCACGGAAGCGTAATGGAAATTCTGCTGTACCCGAAATGCCGGAAATCAGTGGAGGTCATACGGCCTCGAAGTCTCTATTCTGGAAGGATGATAAGGTAGAGAATAACGCTGCTGATCCGGTTCAGCTGTCTGGGCAGGTTGGTACGTTATACCGCGGTGACATCGTCAGTAGCAGCTATCGTCCTCATTTTCAGGCGTATTATTACAAGCAGTGGACCAATTACGAGATGGCCTATCATCATCACCCTTCGACCGAAATCATGTATATGATCTCGGGAAGCTGCCGGATTGAGCTTCAGATTGAACGAGCGTCTGTGTATCAACAGAAATGCTCGCCAGCAGAGAAGAGCTGGATACAATCCGAATCGGTATACCTTCACAAAGGGCAATTCATCGTGATTGATGCCAGTGTCCCGCATCGGCTGATTGTCCCGCCGGATTCCACCTGCCGGATGCTAAATATTGAATTTGGTCTTGTATCTTCCAGCAGTGATTCTTCGCTGCTGCATGACATGATCCATGAAGAAAAGGAGCTGTCTGCGCTGCTCCTGGAACCAAAAGACTATTATGTACTATCTGATCCCGAAGAAGTCTATTACACACTCAAATCACTTGTACTGGAGCTGGATCAGCAGCGGCCATCTCCGATGCTGGGTGATCTGCTGTTTGCCCAGCTACTCGTACGTATCGCCCGTCTATATGCAGAGACGCAGCTGAGCAGTCTGCCGCAGAGCGAATCGTATGTCCGGCGCAGCATTCAGTTTATGCACCAGAATTACGATCGTTCGATCCGGATGGATCAGATCGCTGCTGCAGTGAATGTGCATCCCGGTTATCTGCATCGTATTTTCAAAAAGCATATGCAAATTACCCCGACTGCCTATCTGAACGATCTTCGCATGGACAAGGCGATGATGCTGCTCAGCCAGACCGATATTCCGATCCCGGAAATTGCCGATTACGTAGGCATTGCGAGCCGTCAGTATTTTCACCTATTGTTCAAAAAGCATACCGGCGCTACACCTGCTGATTATCGCAATCAATCCGATCGATTTGTGAGAGATTACGCTAGTTCCGATGATTGATAACCGAACACTCCAACGATGTATCTACAGCTGACCAGGAATAAAGGTTAGGATTTTTGACACCTTTATTCCAAAACGGTCATGATATTGATAACGCTTACTTCCTGATCAAAAGTAGAATATAAACAAGCCAAGTCAGCATGTATTCGAAGATGAAAATGGAGGGTATATCATGTCATTCAAAGTTGCTTTTGTCGGTGCAGGCAGTATCGGTTTTACCCGCGGATTGCTGCGCGATCTGCTCACTGTGTCAGAGTTCAGCGATATCGAGATCGCCTTTACGGATATCAGCCAGCATAATCTGGAGATGGTGACCGAGCTGTGCCAGCGGGATATTCGTGAAAATGGACGGTCTATTACAATTCAGTCCACCACGGATCGGCGTGAAGCGCTCCAAGATGCCAAATACGTCATCTGTACCATTCGAGTCGGTGGGCTGGAAGCTTTTGCCACCGATGTAGATATTCCGCTCAAATACGGAGTGGATCAGTGTGTAGGGGACACGCTCTCTGCCGGCGGCATTATGTACGGTCAGCGCGGAATCACCGAGATGCTGAATATCTGCCGGGATATTCGCGAAGTGGCTGCAGAAGATGTATTGCTGCTTAACTATTCCAATCCGATGGCGATGCTAACCTGGGCATGCAATGTGTACGGCGGAGTGAACACTGTGGGATTATGTCATGGTGTACAGCATGGTCACCATCAGATTGCCGAAGTGTACGGTCTGGACAAAAAGGACGTGGATATCATCTGCGCGGGTATCAATCACCAGACCTGGTATATCCAGGCGACGCATAAAGGCGAGGATCTGACAGCCGGTCTGCTGGAAGCTTTTGAAAAACATCCGGAATACAGCCGTACCGAGAAAGTACGGATCGATATGCTGCGCCGATTCGGCTATTACAGTACCGAATCCAATGGGCATCTAAGTGAATATGTGCCATGGTACCGCAAGCGTCCAGAGGAGATTGGCGACTGGATCGATCTGAATAACTGGATCAATGGCGAGACCGGCGGCTACCTGCGGGTATGTACCGAGGGACGGAACTGGTTTGAGACCGATTTCCCCAATTGGATGAAAGAAGAGCCCAAACGATTTGTTCCGGAAGAGCGCAGTGAAGAGCATGGTTCGTATATTATCGAAGGACTGGAGACCGGACGCGTATACCGTGGACATTTTAATGTGATCAATAATGGTATTATCGCCAATCTGCCGGACGATGCAGTTATCGAAGCGCCGGGCTATGTCGATCGTAACGGTATCTCCATGCCGCATGTCGGCAAGCTGCCGCTTGGTCCTGCAGCTGTGTGTAATGTCAGTATCTCCGTGCAGCGGCTGGCGGTTGAAGCGGCTGTACAGGGAGATGATCAGCTGCTGCGTCAGGCTTTTCTCATGGACCCGCTTGTCGGCGCTGTATGTAACCCGCCGGAGATCTGGCAGATGGTCGACGAGATGCTCGTCGCCGGTGAAGCCTGGCTGCCCCAGTATGGTGAAGCTATCGCAGCCGCCAAACAGCGTCAGGCCGCAGGCAATCTAATCCCGACTAGAGAGTACGAAGGTGCTGCTCGTCTCAAAGTAAAAACAGTCGAAGAGATGCAGCAGGATCGCGATGCCGCTACCCGTAATGCCGGTGAAGCCGACAAAGGCAAAGACCGCGAGAAAGTGCAGCAATAATAGGAACACCATATTCGGCAGACCGCGAGCAAGAGGCGGTCTGCCGATTTTGTTATATAATGAAGCCTTGCAAGCGTCATAGTATTCCCATATGCTTTGACATCGCCAATTGATGTCCGTATAATCAGAATTTGACTAAATGGCAATATCTTGCATTTCATTTTAGACGCTGCACAAAGGAGACAGACATGTGAAGAAATTAGTGATTATTGCTTCGACTGCAGCAGCTGCTGTGCTGCTTATTTTCTTGCTCTACCCACAGTTCTCATCTCGTAGTGATACTGTCGTATCTATAGACAAAAACGATCCGGTGCACTTGTCACAAACAGTACCGGCAAGCCCGGCAGCCACCGAAATACCATCATTGCATCATGATGTACCAACTCCTTACCAACCAGTGTTAATAGAGGAAAGTAGTCACTTCGGGACAGGAAGCTATACCGGTACATTTACCTGTACTGCCCAAAATCGCAACGCGATCGATGTCACAGTGACCAACAAGGGAACATCTCCTGTGCTATTCAAAGTCTCACAAAACGACAATGACTTTGGCTATATCAAGCTGGCCAGCAAAGCGAAATTAACCCGTACCTTTCATTCCACACCTGCTGGAGACATCAGCGGTAATTGGAGAGTCTATGTAACTAATGATACCGGTGCCTATATGAACTTGCAGATCACTGCCGGCCAGTTCAAGGAAAGCAGTTAACATTCCGTTCTTTCCGTGGAAAAGTCCAAAAAATGCTCATGTGCTGCATATTCAAACTTCTATTCCCGTCCAGCCATTACATATACAGCAAGCAAGAGCCATATAAGCAATAACAACAGCAATAAGAGTAAAAGCAAGAGTAATAGCAAAAATAATAACAATCACAACGAAATTAATAAAAAGCCCATTATAAAACAACCATTAACAAATAAGCGCCGACTAAAGTATGCAATTGCACAAAACGGAAGAAAGGAAATAAGAGCCAGGACGACCTTTAAGCCTGGAGATCCCCTGTGGCTGTTTCCCATTCAGGATCTCCAGGCTTAACCGGAGGACAGGCTCTTATTCCTTTCTGGAGTGGATGAATTCCCAAGCAAATAAATGCTGAAGCGACCGAAGCGACCTACTCTGCTTAACCTACATAAAGCCCCCATTCCCAAGTGCTAACACCCTCCTCCTAGTACTCTAGCCGAATCGTCCATATATAACGATGGTATTCACGCATCTCCCTCTCCACATGGAAAAAAGTGACAACCGGATAACAAATATTTAATACAAATTATCAGAATATTGATATACGTATCCATCCAAAAACTTTACGCTTAATGTAGATAGGTATTGGTGAAATACAATCTAGCAGGTAACCAGCCTGCAACGTATACAATCAGATGCTGAAATATAGCGGCATCCGGTTCCAAGGAGGAGAGTATTCATATGTCCCAATCAACCGAAAACAAGATCAAATGGGGAATTATCGGCACAGGCGGTATCTCCAATAAATTCGTGGCTGACCTGCCGCACAGCAGCAATGGCGTCGCTTATGCCGTTAGCTCCCGCAGCCAGGAAAGCGCCGATGCATTTGCCGGCAAATACAATATCCCCAACGCGTACGACAGCTATGATAAAATGCTGCAGGACCCGGAAGTGGATGTTATCTATGTAGGAACGCCACATCCATTACATAAGCAGAACGTGCTGGATGCCCTGAATGCAGGCAAGCATGTACTGTGCGAGAAACCTTTTACCATCAATGCGGGTGAACTGGAAGAAGTCATCGCTCTGGCAAGAGAGAAAAAGCTGTTCCTGATGGAAGGAATGTGGACTCGTTTCCTGCCGCCGATCCGTCGCGCACGCGAGTGGATCCGTGATGGCAAGATCGGTGAAGTACGTCTGGTCAAAGCGGACTTTGGCTTCCGGATTGGCTGGGACCCGGAGAGTCGTCTGCTCAATCCCGAACTTGGTGGCGGGGCGCTGCTGGATGCCGGAATTTATCCGGTTTCATTTGCCTCGATGGTACTGGGTGCCAAGCCTACCGAAGTATTCAGTACGGCACATATTGGTGAGACCGGAGTAGATGAGCAGTTCTCGATCCTGCTTGGTTACGAAGGCGGCCGTGCCGCGACACTAAACGGTGCTGTTCGTCTCGGCTTCCCAAATGAAGCGTATGTACATGGTACAGAAGGTTATATCTATCTGCCGCAATTCCTGTTCGGCGCGTCAGCGTCGCTGTTTGTAGGTGGAGAAGAAGTGGAGACGTTCAACGACGACCGCGATGCCGAAGGTTATGCTTTTGAAGCCGAAGAAGTCGGCAAGCTGATTCGCGAAGGCAAACTGGAAAGCGATGTAATCCCACTGGAAGAGTCCCTGGATATTATGCGCCTATTGGACAAAGTCCGCAGCCAGTGGGGACTGAAGTATCCGGGCGAGCAATAAGCCGGGTAGCCAGCTGACCGAATCATGCTTATAAGGTTAACGGCAAATGTGATAACTGCAATCGTACACTGACATATACAGTTGAACACCAAAAACAATCCCTTATCGTCCAACATAAAGGGATTGTTTTTGGCATATCATCGCTTGGCATTCTATTATAGAGAAAAAGGCGTGAATTACATATGCAAGCAAATAAAGTTCAGGAATACCATTCTGATCAATGGGCTAAATTGGAATCTTTTCTTCATAAAACAGGCACTTTGTACAGGCAAAATATGCTGCAGGATTCATCCCGGAGAAATTATGCAATCTATACCTATTCAGAGCACCAAATAAATGGATTATTGATAAGTTGGCATAATTCCTTTCATCCCTATGCCGACTATATTACGCTTATCCTTGATCCGGAAGATCGGAATGACCAGGCAGCAGGTCTGCTGCTGGATGAAGCTATAAAGCGATCTGCCAAATCCTATCTGCAAGTGTCGATCCAGCAAGATGGCGATCCAGAGCCTGAATTTTATAAAAGCCGCCAATTCATGGAGGTCAGACGTACTTACACTTCGACTCTTGATATACAGGAAGCAATACAAGCTATACCGCCAACAGAATATACCGAGCATTACAAGGCGCTTTCTATCCTGAACCTCCGGGATTGGCAACAACATGACCCGGATTATTCTCGTCTGGCCCAGAGGGTATATGATGACTACAGAAGGGTACATACGATTAATCCACCAGCTCCTCTGGATATCCGAAAGTGGACAGAGCTTCTGCAGGCAGACGATATCATACAAGAGGGAAGTTATATTGCCTATAGTCCGCACAGGGATGAGATACGGGGTTATGCTTTGATGCATGAATCAGAAGCGGAGAACTGTGTAGAACTGGGATGGTCCGATCAGGGGGATACTAATGGATTGAGGTTCTCTCTTGTTCAGCAGCAGCTGCATCATGCCTGGCAGCAGGGCTATGTATGCGCCGAGATGGAGATAGACAATACAGATCCTGAGAGAATGGAGTTGCTGACTCTGCTTCCTTTTCATTCCTCTCCAGCGCTTATCACCTATCAGTACCGAAAGTAAGAAAGACAACAAAGCATCTGGCGACAGATACATATTTACACTTTTGCATGACAAAAACCAAGTCCACAGTATCCGCAAACTGTGAACTTGGTTTTTCTTTTACATGGATTATTTCAGACCTTCCGCCATTTTGATCAGTTCTTCCTTCGATAGGGACGGGTCATCTGTCGTCAGGTTGAATGTCGTATGCACCTTGCCTTGATCATCCGGCTGGGATGCCCAGTTCAAATATTGGGCAAGTCCCGGTTCCGGGTTGGCAGAGAATTCCAGAGATTGATTCGGCGTTGTACTGTAGAACATTTTGCCTTTGCTGGAATGTACTATGGACAGACTGGAATCTTTGGAGTTCTCAAAAGATATATTATTACTGTCAGAATGAATCATGGAAAAGTAAGAGAGCTGAATAGTTTTACCTGATGGTGAACTATAAATCAGCATAGGTACTTGTAAAGAACGATCTGTATCATCTTCCGGAGGTACTGGTGTCCAGGCATAATCTCGCAGCGGATGAGCTGCCTTGTTTTCCAGCAGATTCGTGATCAGATGTACCTGCTTTTTCTTGTCATTCACATGGGCACCGCTTATATAGTACTCATCCAGACCATAAGCGAACTTGTATCCCTCCGGTACATAGCTCGGTGTAGCCACCGGCCCTGTGATAGGTTGTATGGCTGGGTACCAGCTGTCAATTTCCGAGAATTTATGCGGCTGATTAACGATAACCGTCGACCCCATATAAGCCATGGCGTTAAATTTGCTGCTGTGCACATAAGCCGATTGCCCGGGAGCCAGCTGGGAGCGCACTTCACTAACAATCTTTCGAATATCGTTAGTCTGTTCTGGCGTAATGGGTTCCAAGTTATCGATCTTGTAAGAAATAATAGAATTTCCGGTTGTGATGGAATAAGCCATGTTCGCTGCATAGGTGCCACCGCCCAGCACAGTGATGCCAAGAACTAGCAGTACAGCCATCTGCCATTGGTAATACCGTCCGCGTGGTTTGCGAACTTTGGCTGCAGAGGTATATTTGCGGTAGCGGGTCTGCTTTTGCCGCTTGGCGGCGTACTGATCAAACAGCTGCTCAATTCCTGCATCCATTTCCGGTGGAGCAGTTATCGTATGCACATTGCCGGACAGAACCGTCTGCAAATGCTGCTCCAGCCGTGTATTCTGCTGTTCCTTATTCATAGGGATTCCCCTCTCTCCGTATAGTATCGGGTCAACTGTTTCAGTTTGTCAGGATCTTTGCGCAATCTGGCTATAGCTTGATGGTGTCTGGATTTGGCTGTACCGAGCGGGATATCCAGCACATCCGCAACTTCCTGGAAAGAATACTCTTGATAGTAACGCATAATCACAACACTTCTCAGTTTGGAGGGCAGCTCTTGAACCAGGCTTAGCAGCTCATGTTCGCTCTCCTGCCGGATCACGGTTGTCTCTGCACCGCTTTGTGTTATAGGTTCATCCTCACGGGAGGCAGTTGTTCGCAAATGGAGCCGGAAGCGGCGCCACAATTTGCGATTCCAGTTGGAGGTCTGGGCGACGATCAGACCATTCAACCACTTTTGAAAAGGTTTGTCTGTATTATAGTTCTGCAGCGACCGGAAAAGGGCCATGTATACTTCACTTACTACGTCAGCAGCATCTTCGCGCCGATTCACCAGCAGCAGCACGGTTCGGTAAATGTAATCTTTGTATGTCGCATAAAATGTACGAAATGCGTCACGGTCTCCCTGTTCCATCTGATGCAGGCAATCCTGCAATTCCAGCTCATTCATCGTCGTGCTCACCTCCTGATATGTATACTCTATATTGGTCCGCTATGCGAAAAAGGTTCGGTTTTGGAGAAAAATAATATTTTAGCCTGTCATAAAACAGATAGATCTACTCCAGCCGGGGCTATTTATATATTTTTTTGCTAAATATGTATATTGTTTGATAGAAACCTGCGATTTTGGTTGAAATACATAATAGAAACATCCTCGTTTTACATTACGCTGATCTCCTTTTACACAATACAGGATTTTATCCACTTATTTGGCAGGTTGCCTGACTACTTTCTGCTTTCGGTGAGACACTCCGGGAACGCAGTGGACCGCCTTGATCCCTAATCCTTTTGACTTGAGGTGTATTCAATGAACACAATGAATGCAAGCGTTAACAAATGGGTAGGTTCGCTGCTTATTCTCGCTGCTCTGGCAGTCTACATTATTTTCCAGACCCGGATGGCGGTGATGACAGGTGTCGTACTGCTGGCTGCGGGGGTTGTTATTAGCCTGCTCACCATTCCACGCGAACAGCGAATTCAGCGGGCTGCCTTTTACGTTGTAGCGATTCCGGTGTTTTATTTTATTCGTGCGTTTATGTAACTGCCTGTAATGACTATAAATCATCAAGAATGAACGAGCTGCGCAGACAGTAGGTGTACCAACATCACAAGTAAATTAAAGTAAAGCTTATTTCGAGCTTGTACCAAAGAAAGCCTGATCGTCAGAAGTACTGACCGATCAGGCTTTCTTTGGCATCTTCTGTCTATATCATCGTATCTGTTTTCCCTGTCTATCGGACAGTACGCACCTGCCCAAAGGCATTCCTGCTAGACAGACATGGGCAAATGTCTGATAAAGTTCTCGTGGGCGAACCCTCGCACCTGTTCTTCCGTATAATGTTTGAGCAGCTCATCAATCAAGCGCTGCGTCTGACCTGCATGCTCCAGTCCCTGAATATGTGTGTAGATCCCGTCAAAATCCGAACCCAGACCGATATGCTGTACCCCGCCCAGTGCACAGAAATGATCGATATGTGTAATCAGCTGCGAAATAGTGACAATCTCGGTATCCTGTACAAAGTAGGGACAGTACACGACATGCACCATTGCCTGCCGACCAAACATAGCCAGCGCCTGTTCATCGGTCAGATTGCGTGGATGATCGAGCAGGGCGCGTGCATTGGAGTGACTGGCGATAGGGTGATCGGCGATTTCGATAACATCCCAGAAAGCACGCTCGCACAGATGACTCACATCGGTTAGCATATTATATTTGTTGTACATGGTGACCAGTTCCCTGCCAAAAGTCGTCAGTCCCGCTCCACGTGGTTCCAGTGCGCCATCTGCTGCCAGATTGGCATAATTCCAGGTGAGTCCTACCGAACACACGCCGAGCCGGTAGAGCAGATGCATTTTGTGCAGATCATTACCGATCGGATCGACACCTTCGAGTGTTAGTAATGCACCGATCTGACCAGGCTGTAATCTGGAAATCTGGCTCCAGTCGGTGATATGTACGATTTCCGGATGCTTTTCCAGTACTTCGGCATAGAAATAATGGATCTGATCCAGACAGGACTGGAACTTTAGCGGATCCGGCAGCTCAGGATCTACGAATACGGCATATCCCTGCAGACGTACCTGTCCCTCTAGTAGACGATTACGATTGGTCTCCAATTCTGGTGCATCTGTATAGTGAAGCTTGCCACCGGATTCCCATATCTTATATAATGCATCACAATGAAGATCGATAACATGCATGCTGCCCAGCCTCCCTAACTATTA
Source organism: Paenibacillus shenyangensis (assembly GCF_000346635.1). Classification (NCBI taxonomy): domain Bacteria; kingdom Bacillati; phylum Bacillota; class Bacilli; order Caryophanales; family Paenibacillaceae; genus Paenibacillus; species Paenibacillus shenyangensis. Next base: position 119,404 of record NZ_AOIG01000005.1, on the reverse strand, counting down.
TTTGGAATATATTGTTTCTAATTACAACATATAAAGACGAGATGGTAAAGGGAGCCGCATAGCCGGGTATAAGAAGAGAGAGCCAGCAAAGATTCCACCAAAGTGAATTTCAAAAAAAGAAAGGCAGGGATGACTGCGATAGTTGAAGCCGTACGGTTGGTTTGCCTATCCCGTTATCCTGTATCCATACATTCGAGGTGCAGCATGAGAAAATGGTATCAACCTATACAATCCCTGGGACGACGATTGTTTGATAAAGATCATGATAACCGGATCAAGTGGGCAGAAATCTACCTGGCTGTAGGCGGAGTATTGCATCGTACATTGGTAGAGGTGCCGCGCCGCCGCGCTGCTGTTCGGCGTCAGCAGCACGATCTTCCGGTCTCCCGTATCCGAGAGACACCGCTACTGCCAGGCGATATTATTTACACCCCCAGCTCTGAATCGACCTATTACGCCGGACATATGGGCATACTTGGACTGGATGGACGTGTATATCATGTGCATCCGTTTGGCCCGGTATTCTCGGACACGGTAGAATGGTATATCAAGCGCTTCTATGTAGGTGACCGGTTCGTCGTATTCCGCTCCAGACAGCCAGAGGCAGGAGAGCAGGCGGCCCGCTGGGCGCAGGAGCATTATCGGCAGGTGACAGCTTACCGGCTCCATACCGGTCTGGATAATGTTCAGCACAATTATTGCTCCAAGTTCATTTATCAGGCGTACCTGTTCACCAGCGGGATCGATATCTGGGCCAAAGGAAGAACAAAGACGCGGCAGGGTTACATTTATCCCTTCCGTATCGTGAAGTCGAAGGAGCTGGACATGATCGCCAGCTACTACCGCGAAGCACCTGCCAACCCGTAAAAATAAGCTGCAGCGTCTCTAATAGACACTGCAGCTTATTTTGATTACGAGTATAGTCTGTTTATTAAGTTTCAGTCTCGGTCTTGCCTGCTTTCCAGCTCTGTATACTATCATCTTCAATAATACTGAGTGCTGCATCCGCGATATCCGGATTCACCAGCAGTGACTGTTGTACCCGCAGCTTGATATCATCCGCATCGGCCAGTGTCAGACCTTTGATCAGTTCGATAACGCCATCCACATGATAATAGCGTCCTTCCTGGATAATGCGCAGCGACTGGATATCCGCTACATGGCTGTCTGCGAAGATGGTAGCCGTTACTTTATCTGCTACATCCTGTGGAGCCGCAACTCCGATCAGACCGATCATATTGTCATAACCAACCCGGAAAGCGACTGCAATCATCAGACAGCCGATCAGCAGGGTTACGACACCATCCAGTAGTGCAAAGTTGGTCAGTGAGATCACAACGACCGAGATCAGTGCCAGCAGAGCACCCAGCACAGCGACAATATCTTCATAGAATACAAGACGTGTCGGCGGTGCAGCACGACCTACATTACGGAATGCACTGCTGACAATGCCGAATCCATGCGCTTCGGGAGCACGTGATTCATGAATAATCTCTTTCATGGCTTTGATCAGAATCATGCCATCGACGAGAATATTGATGATTAGCACCACAATATTCAGCCACGCACCGCCTGATGAAGTAGCCGGATGCTGAAGCAGATGAATGCCTTCATGAATCGTCTCATAAGCCATAATCGTGACCACGATCACCGCGATCATACAGAAGATATTAATTACCCGACCAAATCCGGTTGGGAACCGCGGAGTCGGTTTCTTCTCCGAAAGAATACTGCCGACAAATACAAACCCCTGGTTTACCGCATCTGCCAGAGAATGCATCGCCGAAGCGAACATGGCGCCGCTGCCGCTGAATAGAAAAGCCCCGCCTTTGAACAGGGCGATAATGGCATTGCCGATCATGGCGATCGCTGACGATTTGTTGCCTTTTTTGATAAGTGAACCGATAGTTTCTTTCTCTGTTACCTGAGCCACAATAGCCCTCCTTGCCGTCAATGAATTATGTATGAGTATAGGACGAATCTAACCGATTATATCCAAAGCTAAACCTTTCTCCAAATGAAACGAGATGTGGAGGAGGGAGGTTATGTTCTACAAATAACATATGTATTGAGTCATAACTGTCATAAAATTAGCAATTTTGAAGCGGCTTGGTATGCGGATAACAATTTGTTTTGGCGATATACTGGAAGGTTCTGAAAAAATATTGAGGAGTCGGCATTTTTGGTGAATGATTTGGTGAGAAACCGCTTCGGAAAGAAATTCTACCATTCCCTCCGGTTAAGAATGGAGATCCCGACAACCGCTACCTGCATAGCAGGAGTATTTCGTCCACAATCATATGCTCAGGCACATACAGTCATCTAGCACATGACATAATAAAATACCCTCTATCCACAAACGGATAGAGGGTGAATATGCTGCTGTCAGAACCACTTTCTGGTCAGCTGAATAAATTAAAGAAAGGAAACCTGATTTTTGCCCATATTCTTCGCCTGCATAAGCGCTTCTTCAGCACGCAGGATCAGATCGGTTGGATGCATCAGCGGGTCTGGAGTAAGGATGATTCCGCCGACGCTGACAGTGATGTATTCGCCTGAGTTGGACATATCTGTCGGAATTTGCAGAGCAAGTACATTACTGCGGATTTCGTCAGCGAGTTCGAAGACCTGCTCTTCGGCACAACCCTGGATTTTCATCATAAAGGTGCCGCCACTGAAGCGGGCAATATCGGCGCTATATTTAGAACTGACTACATTCAGTACATCGCCGACCCATTGAACGCAGAGATCGCCACCATTCAATCCGTGGATCGCATTATATTCACGCAGATCGTCGATGTCGATCAGCAGCAGGGATACCTGCTGATTTTGCTGGATAGCGGTATACCAGTCATCCAGCATTTTCTTTTCAAAGGCAATACGGTTGGGCATATCGGTCAGCGGATCGGTAGCCATATAGCTCTGCAGCTGATCACTCATGACGGTGTAGGCTTCGGTAAGTCCGGCTTCCTGCTGGGCTTCGCGTGCGATGATCATGACAGATGGCTTGCTGCCATAGCTGATCGAAGCCAGAGTAAGTTCCAGCTTGATCGATTCACCTTCTACGTTCTGGAAGCAGGAATTATTGGAGATCATATGGATCAGATTCTGCTCCAACTGATCCAGATAACTGATCATATCCGATTTGAAATTATCCTGAACAAACTGCAGGAAGTCGCGCCCGACCAGTTCGCTGGATTGCCCAACTCCGAGCAGCTCGGCTGCCTGGTTATTGGAATAAATAATATGCCGATTCGTTAGGGTAAAGAAGGCGACCGGCGACATTTCCATCAGCTGCATATACCGCTGTTCATTACGGCGCAGCGTACGGGCATCCTGGAGAGCCTGATCTTCGATCTGGCGCAATTGGTTCTCGGTCTGCTGGTGCACAATGGACTTGAGTTCCGGGAGAATATTCAGTTCCTTGTTCTGCCAAGGCAGAGAAGTAGACTGTACAACCTGTCTCCATTTCTCAAACGATTTGCGCGGCGACAGGCGAACGCCATCGTCTTCCTGAATTACCGCTTTGGCTGGATCGCCTGCCCAGTCGACAACTTGTACCACTTCCGGGCGGAACCAGATAATGTAGTTTTGCTGACCAGGTGAAATGGCCAGGTATAACGCACCGGAAGCTTTGTCCTTGTAGGTTTTGGCCGATTCATATTCAAGACTCAGACGGGAAGTCGCATAAGCGTAATCCCGGGAACGGCTGCCCAGCCAACCGGCCAGTTCACGTATCTGGCCCGGGCTTGGTGTAACACCATACAGCAGCAGCTTATCCTGGTAGCTGACTGCAGCACCCGAAGCGCTCATGAGGTCGAGCAACGTTTCCTCTTCATCCTGCAGCTGTTCAGCGACACGTACGGCATTGGTAGCCCCGGTGAAGATGCTGGAGATACGCAGTGCCTGTTTGCGCAGCTGCAATTCGCCTTCGTAGCTGTCCAGCTGCTGGCGCTGGTAGAGCTCACTGGAGAAGAACGAACCAAGGAAGTTGCACAGATTGCGCAGACGATGGGAAATATATTTAGGTGAATAGTGGTGACAGGTAATCAGTCCCCACAGCTGATTGTCATGGATCAGGGAAATAGTCAGTGTTGCGCCTACGCCCATATTATGAAGATACTCGATATGCAGCGGAGATACACTGCGCAGCACGGACAGGCTGAGATTCAGCGGTTTGCCGGTCAGCGGCTGTACCGCCGGCAGTACATCTACCGGCTCATAGTTCACATCCACAATTACCCGCAGCCAGTTGCGCAGATACAGCGCCCGTGCCTGCTTGGGAATATCGGATGCCGGATAATGGTGACCCAGAAACGGCTCCAGATCATCCGTTTTGGCTTCGGCGATGACTTTACCATTCCACTGTTGATCGAATTCGTAAATCATGACTCGGTCATAACCAAGCATATCCTGAATCTGTTCGGCAGCAGCCCGACTGGCCTCGGCACGGCTGCTGGTCTGCTTAACCAGATTGAAAAAGCTGCGAATCCATTCAAATTCATTAAAGATCCGATCATCTTCCTTGGAGGAAATCTCCAGCTCCAGAATGATCAGTCCTTCACTCTCATGCAGTACAACAAAGAAATCAACGATCTCTTCACCAACTTCAATAGCGACTTCGGTATATTGAAGATCCGATGTTGCTTCTGCTCTAAGATCGCCTTTGAGCAGTGTGAACAGCTGCTCTTCACCAATAATGGCTTCCAGCGGCTGACCGAGCAGTTCATCGACTGGACGCCCCAGCAGCTCACCGGAGTTGGCACTGCATTGTACAATCTGGTGTTCGCTATCCTTCGTGACAGCGAGCAGTACCCCGTGAGGCTGAATGCGCCCTGGAATATGAATGGGTTCACGGTCACAATTCGTCAGATCGATCGGTTCCTGGGTAACATATCCGCCATCCTTTAATAGTGAGCGGTTTAGCGGTTGATTTTCCTTATTTTGAGCATCAGACATAATGGACAGGCCTCCGTTCTTGGGTAGTATTTAAATTATGCGCTCAGCCATTGATCCAGCAGCCCGAAAGTCTCTCTTGCGGAATGAACAATTTCCTGACTGTCCTGCTCCGATGCACCGGCTTCGAGTACCATTTGACGGAATCCCATCCATTGTTCGCGGGTGTCCTGACCATATCCATTAAAATAAGAGATCCCTGCGCCCGGTTCTACCGGCAGGAATTTCATCAGCTGCTTGGTGATAATCTGTCCACCCAGTGTGGAGCCTTCAATAACATAAAAGCAGCCAATCATCCGCGCCGGTGTAGAAATATCCGGCAGCTGCGTACAGAGGGGCAGCTGCTGCAGCTGCTCACGAGTAAGTCCCAGATGCAGCAGATCCTGTTCTAGCAAAGCGGCTTTGCCGCGGATCGTCATATCAAAGCCCAGCTGTTCCGGCAATCCTGACTGTACCGCCTGCTGCTCCAGCGGCTTCAGGAATCCGTAAAACAGTTTTAAATAAGAAACATATCCCGGCAGGGTCATGCTTTTGTCCATCATGGACCGGGCATAGGCATTATTCTCAATCTGCTGATGAGCATCCGCCGTATCCTGTCGTAATTGTTCCAGTACATTTGTAGTCATCTTCATCGCACCTTATCTGAATTAAAATGGTTTATATGCTGTATAACAAAAAAAACCATGTCCTCACCGGTATCTCAGCATAGAAACAAGCAGCCGGCTGTCTAAGAACATAGCCGGTAAAGAACGAGGATACAGAGCAGGCTGCATCTTCTCGGTGTATCATCATGCCGGAGAGTGGTAAGGAATCATGGATTTCGAATAGAAACGAGTAAAAACAGACAGGCGCAGGATAAATCATAGTATCAATACTTGCGAGTAACTTAATGTGTTAACCACATGAATTCAAAAGACAGACCGTAAAAGCGATCTCTACTTCAGCACAATTGCATAAACCGTGCCTGACTATTTTACCATGTTGAACTGGGCAAGAATAGTTACTAATTTAAATATAGTTTGTACAAGTAATTCAGTTAGCTCCGGAAGAACAGCGGATATTACCATGATGTAATCTATCAGATGCCGACCGAGCAACCGTAGGCTGCCAGCTGACCAGAAGGCAGAGCAGCATAGACACAATTAACCAGATAGATGACTTGTGAATAACATGCGGCCGGGAGTAGAAGGCGGGAATATGGGGAACTGACGGTTATATAACGGGGCGTTAATAACATGATCTGGCAGCGAAGATGGTATTCAAAAGCTGTCCATTTCGGGTAATATGGTACTATACCGCTTCAAGCCGCCACGTTGGGACTGTGTAGAAATACATCGGCTCTCTTATAGCCGCAACACAAGGAGGACATACATATGAAAGCGTTTAAATTTGTAGTACTGCCTGCAGTGTTTACCCTGTTATTGTCCGGATGCTCCGGGGCAGGGAGCAATCATCCTCTTGCGAGTGGAACGCCATCAAATCCTGCATCTGCCTCTTCCAGCCCGATTACAACAGGCGAGGCGGATACCAATACGGTCAGCATTCAGACCATGGAAGCCGCTCAGGCAGTAGAGGAGAACGCAGGAGTTCATTATGACGAGAATGCCCGAATGGCACTCAAGGAGACGATTAACCTATCCTTTGACCTGATCACTGCCATGAACAAGAATGATTCCGCTTACATAACTTCTGTTTCTGCACCGGATGTAAAAGTCGATGCAGAGCAAAAAACGATTACGGTAGATGACTACGAGCGTTCTTTTCTCAAAAATATCAGTCTGGACAATCTGGAATACCGCTATTATTTCCCGCGTGACCCGCAGCATATTGAACTGGCTTTTGCTGTCGTCAGCCATAACGGGACTCCGTCGTATGAATTGGTATTTGATTATGTGAAAGGCGAGAATGGGCAGTGGCTGTATCACGGTCATCTCAACCGCTGAACGGTAGAAAAACCATTAATCCGTATTGAAGACTGAAGGCATGCCAAAAGCGCTGACTGTAGGATGACAGTATCAGCGCTTTTTGGCAGGAGTATTATTGGTTGGCATATTCGTTCATTCAAGAGTTGGAGCTGTTTGTTTTCTTTTTGATCGAGCGCATCATATAAAAGTATGCTGACATCAGACCAAAGCAGACAATCATAATCCAGATATACTGCAGCACCACAGACATCTCCATAGCTGCAATCCAGCGTAGACCATAGATAATCAGTACGGTAGCTACCGCTACGATCGCCACGAATCCGAGTACCCCGGCTATCTTTTCCTGACGGGAAGAGAACTGCAGATAGCTGCGAATATCTTTGCGATGATGAAGAGCCGTGAGCAGTACGTACACCAGTATGACCCACATATTCCAGCCCACATTCAGCATAACGAAATTGATCAGCATGAGCAGCACGAGAAAACCAACCAGCTTTTTGTAATGAAGATCCAGCCATTCCAACATTATATTCACCTCATTTTAATTAATATAGATTCAGACAATATCCTTGTTCTCGATATTGCGGATCGCCATATAGGCAAATCCCACACCAATTACAGCAAATCCTACAGATACCATCGCAAAATCACTCAACTGAAAAGAACCAAAATCGCTCGATAAAATAATCGTAATAAATACCGAAGAGACAATGGTCGCCGGAACCGACTTGTGACGCATTCCGAAGAATAGAGGAATCAGGCTCATCCCTGCCGACCAAAAAGCGTTAATAACCAGATTCAGCAGATACTGCATGACCATGGCTCCGGTCAGTACTTCCTGAATCCGTCCTGTATAATGGTTGATTCCCAGCACGATGGCACCAGTAACCACATAAGTCATAACAATGGTTATAAAGGTAAACAGGAACACCATGGCGAGCTTGGCTGCCATCAGCTTTTTACGGGAGACCGGATACGTGAACAGCTGATTGATCGTACCATTTTTGTATTCATTAATAACGAGCCGGCACAGCAGAACCGACGAGAAGATCAAAAAGGTCGATTTGGTAAAAATCAGTATCATATCGGAAATGTCCGCATACGTATTAAAGCTTACGCTTTCTTCCAGATCGACAAATACGAGCAGGCAGGCAAATGTGATGATAATGAGCATAGCGAGACCTACACCCTTGAACAGCACATCGACAACCCGGTGCTTGCGGAATTCCAGTGCCATTAATTTAAGCAATATGCTCACCTCCGGTCAGCTGCAGGAAGTAGTCTTCAAGGGAGTGCTGCTTTTTGTTCAGGCTGTCGAGTTCGATATCTTCCAGTGCCATCATTTTACCGATCTCCCGGGTAGTGATATCGCCGTCGTAGATACGGATCGTATTCGGTTCGATAATTTTGAAATTACCAAGATTCAGCTTGCTCTCCAGCACATAAGCGGCCCGGGTTGTATCCGCAGTGACCAGTTCGATGAACGCAGTCTGCTGGTCGCGAATCGCTGCCATGGATACTTCCTCAGCGAGCCGGCCCTGATGAATCACACCGATCGTATCTGCGATCTGTTCCATCTCTCCGAGAATATGACTGGAGATCAGCAAAGTCATGCCATACTCGCGGCTGAGCATGCGGAAGATTTCACGCAGCTCTCTAATTCCGGCAGGGTCCAGTCCGTTAATTGGCTCATCCAGAATCAGCAGCTCCGGCCGGGTCATGATCGCCCGGGCAATACCGAGCCGCTGCTTCATTCCAAGGGACAGCTGCTTGACCGGCTTGTTATCCAGGTTACCCAGCTTGACCAGTTCCAGCGCTTCCTTAGCAGCAACCGGGTCATAGTAGCCCATATATTCACCGTGCAGCATCAGATTCTCCCGGGCAGATAATTTGTCGTAGAAGACCGGATATTCGATAATGCTGCCCATCCGCTTGAACATTTCGTAAGAATGTCCCGTAATCGCCTGACCGAACAATTCAACCTCGCCGCTGGTAGGTTTGACCAGATTCATGATCATCCGCATCACCGTCGTCTTGCCTGCTCCATTGGGTCCGAGAAATCCGTATATCTCTCCCGGGCGTATATTCATATTTACCTGCCTGACGACTTCATGCCCGTTATAGGCTTTGGTAAGCTGCTGCGTCCGCAAAATATACTCCATCATCTATCATCCTCTCTCTTACAGCCATGATGGCTGCGGCTTGCTGTATGTTGATACTCTTTATTGTACGGAGGGGAGTTTGCTTTTTTCTTAATCGATTCTTACTCAATTCTTAAGCTGCAGCTGCGTATGCTATGTTCGGATATGCCGTACCTTGCATGGACGATTAAAGAATAAGAAAGTTTAATAGGACATTTTGCGAAAAGATACCGTAAAAGTGGTTCGTACATACGGCTGGCTCGTAAGTGCAATCCGGCCGTTCATCTGCTCGGTCAGACGCTTGGTAATCGTCAGCCCCAGACCACTGCCCTGATAGGTACGATTGCGGGAATCTTCCAGCGTATACAGCCGTTCGAATACCTGATCCTGATGACTCTCGGCGATGCCTTTGCCGCGATCCCAGACTTCGATATGAGCATACTCGGCATCCGTATAGAGGCGAAGTCCCAGTACTGCACCATCCAGTCCATAGCGGATACTGTTGGAGATCAGATTGCTGAGGATGCGATCCAGTGCTTCGGTATTGCCCATAATATGTACCTTCTCTTCGGGCAGCTCAATATGGACTTCAGTTCCCTGATGGTCCAGCAGATCATAGAAGCTGAGCATATTGCGCCGGCAAAGTTCACCAAGTTCGATCCGTGACATATCCGGCGCTGCATCTCCCGACTCCAGCTTGGCCAGATCGAAAAAAGCATTCACTAGTCCAATCGTCTCCGCTGACTTGCGGTGGATAGACTGAATAATCTGCTGCTGTTCACCTTCCGGCAGATCGCTGCGCTGCAGCATCTCACTGCAGCCGAGTACAACAGTCAGCGGCGTCTTGAGATCATGAGACATATTGGCGAGCATATTGCGCATGGAACTTTCCAGTCGTGCGCGCTCCACGATACCCCGGTGATTCACATCCAGCAGCCGGTTCAGATCAATCAGCAGTTCGCGGATACGAGGGTCCGAGCTGACCAGCAGCAGCCTTTCCTGTGTCTGCTGGTCGAGAATGGCATTCAGCTTGTCATGCACGTAGCGCATTTCCCGTGAGCGGCTCCGCAGACGATTCTGCTGGGAGAAGAGGACAATGAGCAGCACGAGAATCAACAGCAGCAGGAGGGCTATCATCATAATCCCGGTTCTCCCAACTTATAGCCGATGCCCCATAGTGTCTTGATATACTGCGGCTTGGAAGGTTCATCTTCGATCTTCTCCCGCAGTCTGCGCATATGTACATTGATCACATTCTCATCGCCGTAATACTCGTCCTGCCATACGCTGGCATACAGTTGGGATTTGGTAAATACCCGATTGGGATGAGTCACGAATAATTTGAGAATCTGGAACTCCTTGGCTGTCAGCTGTATGGGTTCATTGTTCTTGGTTACCGTATAGTTATCCGGATCGACGATCAGATTAGCCCAGTAGATAAGCGAACTGGCAGCAGGAAGACCAGCATCAGGAGAATCGGATACCGCTGTCGGATGCTGCTGTGGCGCATAACTGGCTCGACGGATCGCAGCCTTCACCCGTGCCGTTAGTTCAATCATCGAAAAGGGCTTGGCAATATAATCATCTGCCCCAAATCCAAGACCAAGCGCTTTGTCCAGATCACTGTTTTTGGCAGACATGATGAGGACAGGAACGAGACTGGTACTGCGGATCTGCTGTAGTACTTCGAATCCACCGAGTCCCGGCAGCATCAGATCAAGCAGAACCAGATCGTACGGCTTTTGCATAAAGGCTGCCGCTGCATGTTCTCCTTCATAGACGGTATCGATGTCATAACCTTCTCTGGCTAAATAGGAACAGACCATATCGCTGATCGCGAGATCGTCTTCGATTAAAAGTAAACGTTGATTCATGAGAACCTCCCGAATAGATGGTATAGAGTAGACGAAGTAAATAGATGCAAAATAACGGTAAAATGAAAATATGAACAAAGTATATAGTATTCCGGCAAGCCGGACATTGACGATGTAATAGCTATACGCTGTTTTCTCCTCTGGATCCGGCTGAAGTCTGCTGACTTACCGCTACTATATTAGACCAAAATATCAGGTGAAGGAACAACTGACTACATAAGCACTCCGATATTCAAAGTAGTACCAGGAGAGAAGGACTGCAACTTTGGCTCTTGATCACACCTGGAATATTGTCGAATCCGGTACAAAATGAGCAGGAGAAAAGAGCCAGAAGTGTCAGAGCACTAGAAAGTACTGTAAAAAATGCTATTTATTCAGATGGGCAAATAGAAATAACGTTCGCACCCTGCATAGTTATCCTGTTGACGGAAGATTAGGCTGCACAGCCTTCTGACTACAATTTTACAATGGAATAGGCGGACATATGTAACCCCATACAGAGACAGAGGTTGCGATTTCCCCAGATACGTAGCTATTCGCTAACAGATATAGTAGCGTAGTACCTGTATTTTCCAAATAAACACACAAAGGAGACTCACATGACGAAAAAGGTAAACCGTTATTTCATCCCGTTTCTGGCTATGGTCCTGGCATTCACATCGGCGTTCTCCAATTATGCTCATGCGGAAGTACAGAAGAACGAAGTTAATCAGCAGGCACTGGATCGGGCTAAGTCGGCCGCTGCGATGAGTGAACAGGAACGTCAGGAAGCTTTTGGTAGTATACCGGATTTGGAAAAGAAAGAAGCTGCTCTCTCAGAGTCGCTTGAATACAGTGCACATACTGGTAAAATTATGCTTAATCAGACCAAAGCTAAGCAGCTGTATCCCTTCTCAGATCGGGACATAAAAGGTTATGCGACCTTTCTGGATAGCCTGACTCCGGCAGAGACTAAGGAATTGCTGAGTGCCTATGGTGTGGATGTATCTACAGCCGAGACCGGTAAGGGAGAGATTACACCACAGATTGCTCCAATTATCTGGATTGGTATTATTGCGATCGGCGTTATTGCCGGTGGAATCATCTTTACTGCCTTGTATTTCAATCATCAACAGAAAATGACGCTGATCAACAGATGTTATGATGAAGGTGGTACACCGAAGATCGACAGCCGTGACAGTAGTGGGCTGAATGGTACCACTAACAGCGGTGCAGCTGAAGGTGCCAATGGTTACAAATTCGAATGTGTGAAATAACAGATATAGCTGTACAGCATCAACAGCTTTGCATTGCAAAACATGCTTTTATAATCTAGAAGCAGTTTACGCCTAAACAAAGGTGATTCTGATTCCCTGCATGTGATCACGAAAGGAGTGTTGATTATTATGGGACTCACCGTGCTTATGTACAGTCTGGCTTTTCTGGTTGTCGGAGTTATTGTGCTCGCCTTTTATACGACAGTACAGACCTACAAAGTTCGCAATCGTGAACTGGAATTGCAGCAGCTGGAGCTTCAATTGAATCAGCGGCCGAATGAACCGGCAGTCGGTTCGCATTCCTAGTAGACGATCCAAGACCAGCCATGGATTTGCCTTTGCTGTATACGGGGCATGAAGCTAATCCAACAGGAACCTGCCGGGTTATGGGCAGGTTTTTGCTTATGGATCTACCGTTCGATCAGCAGGAAGAGCGAATCGCCTAGCAATAGAATATGGCTGGTAATCAATTGGTAATTCGGTGCGTAATATAGTACGGTAGGAGTAAGAGCGATACACTACTGGCCAAAGGATGTGATGACCGTGAGTATAGATGCTCTCTATTATGTACTGGCCCTGCTGGTCGTTGGAGTTGTGGTGCTGGCCTTTTACAGTACGATTCAGAACTTCCGAACCCGGCATCGTGAACTGGATGTCCGGGAGATGCAACTGCGGCAGCGAATCAAATAGGCTGGATATAGCAGGCTCCTGACATATGGTTAGGAGCCTGTTTGCAGAGGAAAGTTGTAACCAAAATGAGGTTTTATCGGACGGGATAGTCATCATATAATGGAACAATCGACGTTACAGGATACCAAGCTAGACATGGGACCGGGGCGCACTAGAAGCTAGCGGGAGGAATAGACGTGAATTATAGAGAGACCATCCAGCATCATATTCAGCAGTTCCTCGCCGATCATCAGATCAACCTGGGTGAGCTATCTACTGCGACCGGAATCAACAGAGGCTCTCTGAGCGCCGCCATCAACGGCAATCCGCCCAAAATGTTGTCGGTGACCATGCTGGATGCGATAACCCATTATATGGGATTGCCGGAAGGGCATTATTATCCGTTATATATAGAAGAATCTTTTCAGGAAGGCGGTCACTGGCGTAGAATCAAGATGCTGCTGATCCGTTGTGCCGAGATTGGACGACTGGACGATATCCGGTTAATCCTGGAGCATGCGGCAGACGATCTCAAGCAAATTCCGCTTATTTTCGAGACGGCCGAAGAGCTGTACCAGAATGAGCAAAAGGAAGCGGCTGCGCTGCTGTACGGATATGTCGTAGAGAGCGAGCGGTCGAATCAGTCGGAACGGCTGGCGATCAGCTACTATCGGCTGTTCCAGATGCACAGTTCCAATCCACGCAAGAATGTAGAGGCAGCGATGCAGTTTATCCCGCATCGGCACAAGCTGCCAGATCATATTTTGCTGGATGGACTACTTCATTTGTATCATTTCTTTCGTGCAAGGAATGATATGGATACAACGTTCAAGTATATGAATGAGCTACTGGATTTGACTCATAGAGTATATGAGGAAAAGGCTTGGCTACAGGAAGATTTTATTACTGATCGTCATTTTGTCTACTACTATGGACAAGCATACTTACTCAAATCTTGTTATTATGAAGTTAAGGAAGAATGGGATCTATTTCGATTATATATTCAAAAGTATTTAGATTTAAGCTGGTTCCCTAAATTGGATGAAAACGGAAAACGTGAAGTGGATATTTTGAGCTTCTATGCAAAAGCAAATCTATTAGCATTGGAAATTCTGCTGGATCATCGTGAATTTATACCTGACTATATCAATCTTCTTAAAAATCATGAAAATGAAATTCTGAGTGGTTTAGTTAATCTTGTTATGGCTTCCAATAAAAATGACTATTATATAGATGATATTGTAAAAGATTTCCGAGACTATCTGGAATCTGATTCTATTTCTATTTATAAAATGGAAAACTATAAAATCGAATTTGTCTTGCTTAAATACTATGATCTTAACCGAGAATATGCTTTATATTGTTTCCGGAAAAAGGACTATAAAAAAGGATTAGACCGATTAATGCAGTGTTTTAAAAGTGCCGTACAACTGGATAATAAAGAAGCTATTCAAGAGTCGATGAAGCTGCTAGAACAATATCGTTCAGAAGCCTTAGGCAAATAAATATCTGAATTCTCTAAATAATCTCTATTTCAATAGATTAATTTCTCAATGCAAACCAAAGAGCCTATTCCTGCTGGAATAGGCTCTTTATTGTTCTCATCTACTAATAAGAACAGGCTAGCTTGCTTCATTTCCCGCCAGATTTGCCCGTACACTGCGCGTAGCCTTCACCTTATCGAAGCTGCCATACTTCTCTTGTACCAGCAGGAACGCCACCCCTCCGAGCAGACAGGGTACCGCGAAGAACATAAAGGCATTCTGCGGCGCCATATTCGTCGCCAGCAGTAGCCCGATCAACACAGGTGCCAATATCGCTCCAATTCGTCCGACGCCGACGCTCACCCCAACTCCTGTCGCGCGGATCTCTCTTGGATAGTACTCGGAAATGTATGGATTCACCAGATTCTGCGTACCCACTGTGCAGGCACCACCGAGTGCGATCAGCACATACAGCAGCGCCGTATTCGACGTCATACTCAGTAGAACAAAGCATACCGCTCCAGTCAAGAACAGCGAGACCAGTACCCTGCGATGGCCGACACGCTCCACCAGATACCCGCCCAGCAGCGATCCGCCGATCTGCCCGATCGCCAGTACCAGACTGAACGACAGGCTGGACGTAATGCCGTAACCCGAACCCTGCATAATCTTGGGCAGCCATGTATTCAGACCATAGATCATCAGCAGACAGCTGAACACCGCGAGCCAAAAGGCGAACGTGCTCACTGCGCGACTCTGTACAAACAGCTTCTTCACTGGCATATCCTGGGCACGCTGCTGTACCGCTGCATATTCAAAGTCATCGCTCGCCTGGTAGTTCCCCTGCGGATTCACCTTGTTCAATATCGCCGCGACCGGCGCGCCCTGCTTGCGCACGATGTAATAGGAGAGCGATTCCGGGAACTGCTTCCAGAACAGCGGCAGTGCGAACAGTGGAATAATGCCGAGCCAGTACAGGAACCGCCAACCCAGATTCTCCATTAGATACATGCCTACGAGCGCCGCACCAATGCTGCCGATCGAGTAGCCGCAGTACATAATCGCTACTGTCAGCGCCCGATTCTTCTTGGGCGAATACTCGGTCATTAGGGAAATTACAGCCGGCATCAGCCCGCCCATCCCGATCCCTGCGATAAACCGCATAATCGTAAACACCGTCGCATTCGGCGCCAGACCTGCGAGTAACGAGAAGATGCTGAAGAGCAGCATGCAGATCGCCAACACCTTTTTCCGCCCGATCACGTCAGATAATGCACTCAGTACAAAAGCCCCCAGCATCATACCGACCAGCGTATAACTGCCAATCGCCCCTGCCTCAACAGGTGTGAGTCCGTAATCCTCCATCATAAACGGCAGCCCGATCCCATATGTAGCAATATCAAATCCATCGAACCCGATCGCAAAGAAACACCATAAAAACACCAACAGATGAAATTTGTTAAACCGGCTATCCGCGATAACCTGATGTGGCTGTATAGTACGCATCATCCGACCCCTTTTTGTCTCTATTTTGCATGTATCATAGCATGGGGAGGGAGAGAGAGCGTAACTGTTAATAGTGATAATGGGTTATAGGAAAAGGCTATGCCAGCTCGGTCTCCGCTTTATATGGGGACGGACTGCACCCCTTAGAGCTTAATCCGCGTTATAGATATAGATAGAATATACCAAAAATGTAATATCAGGGAGGTAATTATGAACAAAGCCGCAAAAGTACTGACCAGCATCCTATTAGCAATTAGTACCCTGGCCGTATCCTGGAATCATCCAGCCGCTGCTGCTGCAAGTTCCGATCTATTTGTCCAAAAAGCCAAATCGGTCTACGCAGGTACGTTGACCCGTTCCAGTCTTCTCATCACTGGCCCTTCTGCCAAGGAAAAGGTATACAGCACAATCTATATTCCGGTCAAAGACATTTTCAAAGGCCATGCCGACCAGATTACCTGGGATAGCAAGCGCAAGGTCGCTGTAGTGAAAAAGGATGGTTCCGAGATGATCTTGAACTTTTCCGATCACTCCATCTCTTCCAGCGATCATCAGATCGTTCTACCGGAATCCTGGGTAAAGATGCAGAATGGCGCAGCTTCTATCAATGCACTCGTATTGTCGTATGTCTTTGATCGATATGGTGAGAGTTACCACGATCTTCAGAGAGAACAGTGGAAGGAGAAGCTAGACTTTCTGGATATTCAGTATGTCGATCCTTTTCCTGGTGGTAAGGATGGTATTATGCATGTGAATTTAACGTATAACCCGTAGAATTAACAAAAAAGCAGACCTCTAAGCGGGTCTGCTCTTCTAAGCTTACTATAAGGATAGTGGAATATATTTAGAAAGTATAATGCCTAACCACAGAAAATTCCTGGATACGAATATAACTTCAATCACACCAGTCGTAGAAAAGAGAGCATATCATTCAATATTATAGATGATCTTCCAGCGAAGGAGCCGGAGTCTGCTTATACGCTTCCTCTGTACCTACAAAAAATTCCTCGGCTACGGTTTCAGAGTCTTGTTCAGTACCGTCTGTTCCACTGCTGCGGACGCTCTTGCCGTGTATCAATTTCTGCGTATCGATTGGCGTTCGTTCTCCCTGTGCATCTACCCAGTAATACTGATCCTCTGCGATCCCTTCGGATACCTCTGGTGTTGAAGTCCGAAGGACACCGTCTGATCCGATAGGGAAGGTAGCTTTGGTGAGACTGGTATCGATCGGTGGATAGCTCTGTTGGTTGTAAATGATCTGTACCCATCCATTGTAGTTCTCCGGGATCAGGTAGACGCTGGCACGGCGTGAATTGGTGAAGATCATGGTTAGAATGATGATTGTGATGAGGGATAGAGCGGCGAGCAGGATGAAGCCAGTTCGTTGTCGAGTAGAGTCGCGCATAGGGTAACCTGCTTTCTAAATGAAGTCGTAAAATACTGGATAAATAATTCTAGATGCGTTGTTTTGACTGAATTAGAATATACATAACTATAATATTAATGACTAGGAATAGATTCCAAATACTATAAAAGCTAGAGATGCCGAGATAGCTAGATATAGGAATTTGAATAATAAAAGATAGTGACGCCCACTTATAAAGTTGATACCGGAAGAATAATAAAGTCATTAAAAGGGGAACAACTAGTAGTACTGCGATAATTAGAATTGTTCCAGCATCAGCAGGGACATGGTAGGGATTGAAAAACAAAAACAACAAAGTAAGGCTTAAACTTATTATAGATAAAAAATATAAAATATACTCTTTCACTAGCACCTATTCCCTTCCGTATGAGATATGTAGTTAAGATTATTTAAAGCTTAAAAAGTATTTGAGTGATTTTGAAGAAGATCTATTTATAGGATTACTTGAGTCACCTTTTCTGATTATGTTATTATAGTAACTATAAATTGAGATGGGAAACTAACTGCTCCTAATATAGTGGTCGTTTTCGATCATATTATATAGCTATAATAAGAGAAAGTGACCTGTCAAGCTACATAAGCTTTGGCGAGTCACTTTTTTCTGTCTATATTATAATTTTGGAGGAAAGTATAAAATAGATTGCATAGAGGATTGGCATTAATAAAATTAGGAGTTTAGATCTAAATTGACTGTGTGAGGAATCACGCATATAATCCCAGTATCTAATTTTAAATTAAATTCATTTCTGTACACTATGCTATTTCGTTATTAAAAAGATTAAGAGTATCAATGAAAATTGTAAATTTATCATTTTTGGAGTGGAGATACTTGAATTTAAATGAGAGTAAGAAATATACAGTAGGCAGCCTTTTTGCAGGCATTGGTGGTTTTTGTAGTGCTTTTAAAAATGAAGGATTTAATGTGGTATGGGCAAATGAATTAGACAATTATGCTGCGAAAACATATCGACATAATTACCCGGAAACTAGATTGATTGAGAAGTCTGTAGAAGAGCTTTCAGTTAGAGGAGACAAGTTAGAACCAATAGATATTTTAACAGCAGGATTTCCGTGTCAATCGTTTTCACTTGCAGGGAATAAGCTTGGTTTTAACGATCCGAGAGGCCAACTCTTTTTTGAAATTATTCGATTGATTAAAGAATTTGGAGAAAATAAGCCAAAAATATTAGTGCTAGAAAACGTGAAAAACCTTATATACCATGATAATAAAAATACAATTAACATAATTGAAGAAGAAATCAAGAGAGCTGGATATTGGTTTAGAGTACCTCTTGATCCTAAAGGAAACTTAATGACCCAACGAAGTAATGCAATAGTTCTAAATACAAAAGATCATACTGATATTCCACAAAATAGAGAAAGACTATATATGGTGGCTTTTTCACAAGACTATTTCCGAATGAATACTTTTAAATTTCCTGAAGTAATAGAATCAATAAATGATGTGAAAGAATATCTAGATATAGAAGGCAAAGCAGAGGCAGAGTATTATTTTGACGAAGATAGTAAATATGGAAAGATGTTTGCTGATAAAATGGCAGAAGGTAGCGAAGATTCAGTATACCTCCTAAGACGAGCTTATGTACGCGAAAATAAAAATTCTACCACATTTACTTTAACAGCAAATATGGGGGAAGGTGGACATAATGTTCCGGTGATTAAAGATGATTGGGGAATTCGTAAACTAACACCAATCGAATGTGCTCGATTGCAGGGGTTTAAGGATAGCTTTTTCTCTTTTCCGAATGATATGCCAAAAAATAAGCAGTATAAGCAGGTAGGTAATGCTGTTACCGTAGATCTTGTACAAAAGCTAGCAGTAGAATGTAAACGAAACTTGATAGAACAGGAGCTTAAAAATGATCGGTTGGAATTTTCCGTCTAATAACTATGGACAAATTACGGGACTTAATGATGCAGGAATAGAAACTTTTAAGGGTAATCCTTGGGATTCTCTAGCACGAGAGATTAATCAGAATTCTTGTGATGCTAGAGTATCAGGAAGTCTAGAGCCTGTTAGAGTAGAATTTCAAGTGCTTGAGATACCAGCTTCTGATTTTCCAGCTCGGGATGCATATATTAAAATGCTTAAAGATAGTTTAAAGTATTGGTCAGATAATGCTAAGACAGTAGCTTTCTTCGAAAATGCTTTAAATGTTATGGGTGCTGATACAATTAAATTCTTGAAAATCAGTGATTATAATACAACAGGACTCACTGGTTCTAAACTGGGACGTCAGGGAGGATGGCATAATTTAATCAAATCAGTAGGTTCTTCTAATAAAGATTCTAAATCTGGTGGATCTTTTGGTATTGGTAAGCATGCCCCATTTGCCTGTTCAGATCTCAGAACTGTATTTTACAGCACAATGGATATTGATGGTGTAGAAGCTTTCCAAGGTGTAGCGAAGCTAGTTACTCATATGAATGATAATAATGAACCCACTCAAGGAACTGGTTACTATGGCGAAGCTATTAGAAATGAACCGATCAACGAAAGAATGAAAATCAGCGAAATGTTCCTTCGAGACGAAGTAGGGACTGATGTTTTTGTAGCTGGGTTTCATGCAGAAAGTGACTGGGAATCTAAAGTGATTCGTTCTGTGCTTGAAAGTTTCATTATAGCTATTTTAGATCAGAAGCTTATTGTAACTGTAGGAGATACAGAGATAAATGCTGAGACGCTGCCTTTAATTTTAGAAAAATATACAAAGAATGAAGCAGATTGCTTATCTTATTCTTACTATGAAGCGTATACCTTATCAAATGCCAACAAATTTGTTGAAGAAAATTTTGAAGGATTAGGCGAAATTCGTATGTATGTTTTACCAGGCAAAGAGGCACCTAAAAGAGTTGCAATGGTGAGAAGTACTGGAATGAAAATTTATGACAAAGGTAACTTTAGGACCCCATTTAAATTTGCAGGTGTACTCATTGCTGATGGTGATGAAATCAATAAATTCCTAAGACAGATTGAGCCTCCTACACATACTGCTTGGGAAGCAGAGCGTCATGATGATCCTAAATATGCAAAAAATATTATAAAGAAACTTTATGCTTGGATGAATGAACATATTCGTTCTATTTCTTTAGGAGAAGCTGTAGAAGAACTAGATGTAGAAGGTTTAAGCGATTATTTGCCAGATCAAATGGATGACCAGCATCTTAATACTCCATTGGCTGAATTAGAAGGAGAAAAATCGGCACCTAAAGAAATTCAAATGCAAATGAATGATCGTCAAAACAGACCAAATACTCACCATATTACCAATGAAGGTGATTTTCCTTCTTATGAGCAGGATTCAATAGAGGAGGAAGAGGAGTATACTTCTCCTGGTATTGAAGTAGATCAGAGAGAGGTAAACAGACCATCTAACCCAGAAAGCAATTCTGACTCAGATAAAGCTGAAGAGAGTGAAACAGGTGATAATGGATCTAATGACGATGATCAAAATTCTGAGGAACATGGGTTGGAAGAAAAGGGAAATAAGGAAGGATCATTACGCCCGGAGGCAGACAAACAATTGGAACCTAAAGCGAACAAAAACCTTCGCATAACACAATCTAGAATTTTTTGTATTGATCCAGTAGAAGGAAAATACAGAGTAACCATGAAATCGAATGAAGATGGTTATGGTTATGTAGGTGTTAATATCCTAGGTGAAGTTGGAGGCGAAAAAGCTAAGATTCGTGCTGCTGAACAATTAGGAGAGCATATCCATATTGAAAATGAAATCAAACTAGGACCCATATTGTTTGATAAAAAAGAACGTGCAGTATTAACAATTACATTAAAAGAACCACTTCGCTGTGCACTGGAGGTGGCTGTATATGCAAATTAGTTCTAGACAGTATCCGCATCCTGTTCTTTCTTACTATTCTGATGATTTTCCTTATAGTGATTTTCAAGCTTCACTTAAAAGTTCGAAAACACAAACTACTTATTTGTTTGATGCAGAATGTGTAACTAGTAGTGAAGGAATACATGAATTGATTAAGGAAGGAAAAGCTAAATATGCTTTTCATTTCGAATGTCAGACTACACGTTATCGTAGAATTTTTTCTTCGTTTAATAATAAATTTACTTTTCAGCTTCCGGCTCAAGATGTGGAGGGAAAAGTACAAATCTGTGCATTTATCATTGCTGTAGATAATATTAATAATTATATACTGGATGAGTTTCATCCTGACTACGAAGGATTTGGTTTTCAAATTAAAAAAGGAGATATTCTTGCTTTAGATATGGAGCGTTCTTTCTATGCAGAGAAAGAGATTGATCCACTTAGAAGAATCCCGTCCATTTTCTCTATACAACCTAATCGGAATGATGAAGCACAAGCAATCGAGGTTGATTCTTCAGGAAACAAAATTATTATTAAGCTTTCTACTGATAATTTTGATCAATACAAGACTATTTCATTGAACTCTAGTCTTCAGCCATTGCTGTCTTCTATGATCGTTATTCCAGCGCTTGTTTCGATATTGGAAATGTTAAAGAATGAACAAACTGCTGATATTGACTACGAAGAGTGCAGATGGTATCAAGTGATAAGTATGAGATTAAAGGACTTTGGTATTGAGCTAGGCAACCATAATTTTGATCAAGAATCTACAATTTCTATCGCTCAGAAATTAATAGGAGATCCGCTGACTCAATCCCTTAATGCACTTATGAATTTGGAAGATGAAGGTGAATAATATTGAACCTAAATTATATTAGTGAAGATTCATTAGATGATATTAAATCTAATATTAAAAATAATATTCTAAAATATAAAATGAATGAACCTTGGTTAACTGATTACTTTGGTAAAGCAGAATGGAGCTTTCTTTCTAAAATCCGTGTTGAAGAGATTGATCTGCATATGCCAGCAAGCACCACTATACACTATGATTTAGAAAATACTAAAAAGGTATATAATGCTTTGAAAGATCTAACGCTGGCACAAGCATGTGATGAAAGGATGTGGGTATACTTATCTCATCAAACCTTTTGGAATTATATGCGTAAGAGATGGCCAGTGGAATCATATTTAAAAAAAGAAAAACCAGAAGACGCTATTAGAGAAAGATATTTCTTTATGTCAAATAAAGGAAGGGCTTTAGTTCGTCATGGTATAGCTCGTCTTTGGTGGTACGGGTATGTTTCTTATGATGAGGACAGAGAAGATCCATTTGAGTTAACTGCTATGCTTCTATCTAAATTGGATATTGCGCAGAGTCTCTTAGAACGAGTGTTTTCTGGCAACCGAGATATTACCCGAGCCGTTCTAACTGTGCTTCATCAAAAAGAAAAAGTAGAACAGATATCGGTGAAACGTGAAACATTCCGAAGTCTTATGATGTATGTCAATCAGCTTGGTGGCGTAACAATTTTAGATGCACTAGATAGAGCTGATTTAGAATTAATAATTAGCGAAAAGCTAGATGCACTGCTCTTCTAAAAATAGTAAATAAAAGAACCTGTTTAATAAACAGGTTCTTTTTGTCTAGCGTTTGAAGAATTTAAACTGTAAAATAGATTTCTAAAGCCATTTTATTGTACTTTGCAGCAATTCATGTTAAGCTGCTTAAAAGGAACGTTTGTTCCCGCAGAAGGAGGCGCTCGTAGTGGAGAGCGGTAAGTTGACAGCCGTTGATCTATTCTCTGGAGCTGGCGGCCTAAGTTTGGGGTTTCTACAAACTGGGCAAGTTAAAATAATAGCAGCCGTTGAAAATAATGTATCAGCTCAGCAAACCTATGTAACTAATCACCCTGAAGTTAAAATGTACGGAGATATCCGAAACGTTGATTATAATCAAATATTGGATGAATGTAAGAGTATAGGACAAGGTAAAGTAAACATTGTGTTTGGTGGTCCACCTTGTCAAGGATTTTCCAATGCTAATAGGCAGAAAGCTGCACTTATCTCTGCAAATAATCAGCTAGTTAAAGAATATGTAAAGGCGATTGAGCAACTTCAACCAGATGCTTTTGTTATGGAAAATGTTAAAGAGCTTAAATCCAATAAACATAAATTCTTTTTAGCAGAGCAAGATGAATCAGAAGTGAGAACTCTGGGGCTTAACCCAACAGATGAGAAAGTTTCTTTGGGAGAAGTTAAAGCATTGAATGATGAATTACTTGCTTTTTTGAATGATCCTTTTCGAGTTTCTATGCCTGAGTATGAGCTTAAAGATCGAGTACTTTTTTCTAAACTTAGCCATCTCAATCGTAAAAAGAAAGAAGCAGCAGTTTACTTGAATAAAATAAGACCAGCTCTTAAAGGTTATTTTTCAAATTGGGAAGAGCAACATCAGTATTATTGGAGTACTGAATATCGTAAAAAATGGATTATTCTTGGGAATCTTTTGGAAGATAGTAATAGTTCGACTGAAGATATTTATTCTTGTTTAAATGAAGTTATCTCAATTCAACAGGTGATCATGCGAGTTGGAGAAATTGAAACAAATCGACTCGAATTTGGAAGCTTCTATAGAGAGAATAATGAAATATTAGTTGAGCTTAAAACCTATGTTGTCTTAGATTATTTAATATCTAAATTTGAAAGTTTAGGGTATCAACTGAATAAAGAGAGTTTTATCCTTAATTCTGCTAACTTTGGAGCTCCTCAGCAGCGTGAACGTTTATTCTTAATGGGTGTAAGACAAGAAATCGTTGGCGAAGAGAAAATTCAACTGCCGAATGCTATTATTGAAAATCCTACCAACTTTTATACAGTAAAGGATGCCATTGAAGATTTAGAACATGTAAAACCTTTAGTTATAATGGAAGAAGATCGTCCATTACTAAAAACCAAAATGGAATATCCTAATCCTCTTCTTACTTATCTTCAGGCAGGCATGCCAGATGTAAGAAATCATATTATGACAGATACAAGAGCGACAGCTATGCAAAGATTTGAAGTTTTACAGCCAGGACAAAACTTTCATCATTTGGATGAGTCCTTTAAACATACGTATTCAAATCCTAATCGAACTCAAAATACGGTATATCTGCGATTAAAATATGATGCTCCTTCGGGAACAGTATTAAACGCTCGTAAGTCAATGTGGATTCATCCGGTTCAAAATCGAGCAGTAAGTATAAGAGAAGCAGCTAGACTTCAGACTTTTCCAGATGATTTTATCTTTATAGGGGCGAAAGATGCTCAATATCAGCAGGTAGGTAATGCTGTTCCTCCGCTGCTTGGGCGTGCTGTAGCTGATCAGCTGCTCGCCTATTTAGGGCATACACCAGATCACTCTCTAAAAGATATAATTTTGCCTGTAGAATTAGCTGATTTATAAAGAAAAGATCCTCGGCTCTTATGAGCTAGAGGATCTTTTTTTATAGTGGGCACAATGTATATTTAGAGGGCAATCTAAGCATTTGGGCTTAATCATGGTACATACTAAACCAGCAAAATCTAAAATAGCCCAGTTGGCTGTTCGATAATCAAAATCGAATATATACAGCTGACGTATTTGTGAAGCAAGAACTTTATCAGTTCTAGGACGTGGTTTATCTGAAGATAAATTAAAATATCGTATAAATAATCTAATAACATTGGTATCGATAGGAACTGTCTTCTGATGATAGGCGTAGCATAGAACAGCATTAGCGATATAATGACCAACACCTGGGAGCGACATCAAATCTTCAAAATTATCAGATATTTTACCATCATAGTTAAAATATACCTGATTAGCAGTTGATTTAATCCGCTGAGCACGGTAAATTAGACCAATAGGGCTAATTAAATTAATAAGTTGTGATTCTGAAGCCTTAGACAGATCTTTAATAGTCGGAAATTGATTTAATAGAGAATAATATACTTCTTCTACTTTCCTAACATGAGTCTGCTGTAATAAGAATTCTGCTAAGAGTATATAATAAGGATCTGCAGTATGACGCCATGGATAGTCTCTATGGTTCTGATTAAACCATGTTTTTAGCGTGTTCCAAAAAAATAAAATTTTTGAGTCTTTATCATCCATATTAATACCTCAATTTGAAGTGATTTGGTAATAAAAAATTAACCTTATGCCGATAAATATAAGCAAAAGTTGCAAAAGTAGACAATAAAAATCAGTAAGCTTAATAGAAAAGGCGTTGATGATCATGAAAAAAGAAATTGTGAGTCCTAATGTTCGAAATTTTATTATGTCTCTTCGAGATGTTGGTTATACATTCGATGTAGCTGTTGCAGATGTTTTAGATAATAGCATTGCAGCAGAAGCTTCTGAAATACATATTCATATGCTCCCTGAACCGGATCTTATATTTTGTATGCTCGATAATGGCAATGGAATGTCCAATAAAGATCTTGTGGAAGCCATGCGTTTGGGTACTAAAAACCCTAACGATACGAGAAGCAAATTAGACTTAGGAAGATTTGGACTTGGATTGAAAACGGCTTCTTTTTCCCAGTGCACTAAGCTTACAGTGATCTCTAAGAAAAGCAATAAAATTTCAGCTAAACAGTGGGATCTTAATTATATTGCTAAAGAAGACGAATGGGCACTTCTCACTCCTACGCTTCGACAGCTCAACCATTTACCTTTATTTAAGCAACTAAAAGCTCAAGAAAGTGGAACTTTGATTGTTTGGCAGCTGATCGACGGTGTCAGTAAAGATGATTTATCCTCTACTATTTCAGGATTAAGAAAACATCTTTCTTTAGTTTTTCATCAATTTCTTGAAGGTGCTCCTAAGTATAAAGCAATAACGATAACGATCAATAATAATCCGTTGAAACCGTTTAACCCATTTAATACTAGCCATCCTGCTACACAACAGTTGGCTATTGAAAAATTGAAAATTAATAAATCGACTATTATTGTACAGCCATACATTCTGCCGCACCATTCGAAATTGTCTCAACAAGAGTACGAGCAGTATGCTACTGAAGATGGCTACATAAAGTCGCAAGGATTTTATTTGTACAGAGCACGTAGATTGCTGATTTATGGAACATGGTGGGGACTTCATCGAGCAAATGATGCTCATAAACTGGTTCGTATAAAAGTAGATATTACAAATGAACAGGATAAATTATGGGATATCGATATTAAAAAATCTACAGCTAGTCCTGCACCAGAAATAAAGAATGATCTTAAAAATATTATTCGGCAAGTTACTGAAAAAGGATCAAGACCCTATACAGGCAGGGGCAGGAAAATTGAAGACAAGACAACAACAAAATTTTGGGAGTTAGTTCCTCATGATTCTGGGTTACGCTTTGCATTGAATCAAAGTCATCCTCTTTTAGAAAAGCTACAAGAAGATCTGTCTGAAAGTAATCGTCAACTTTTAGATATGTACTTAAAAGGTCTGCAGGCATATCTTCCACTTGAATCGATTCAAGCCCAGTTGCAGCAGAATCCTTATGAATTGCAGCAGACAACGATGTTAACTGATGAAGATATTAAGGATATTGCAACTAAATTGAAATTGGCAGGATTAAGCGACGAAGCCATCAAAGATTTACTCAAAACAGAGATTTTTAAAAATCATAAGGAGTTGTTTAATAATGGAAATCAATAGCTATCAAGAAATAAAAAAGTTTATTCTTAAAAAACTTCAAGAAGTTGAAGGAGTTTTACCAGAAAATAAAATTAAAGAAGAAATTCAAAACACTAAAAAGTTTATACCTTCTATAGGTCTTACGACGTTTGCAATGATTTTGTCTGTTCCTGAGCTTAAAGAACTTTCTGACGAGGATTGGCAACGTATGGAACGTGAATTGGAAACCCATTTTGATATTAGAATGGAGGGAGGAATTTTAGTACAGGGTGAAGATCAACAAAAAAGAGATACAACATGGTGGACTAGTAAGGTAAAACAGGAATGTGAAGGTTACTATTGGAAAAGGTATAAAGAACAAATGGGCCGTTATATGTCTCGGGAAGTTGTTACAACGACAGATGAAGACACTGACAGAGTAATGGATAATATAGAGAATCCACTGAATGAATCGATTCAAGCCTTCTCAAGATTGGGCATGGTTGTAGGACATGTTCAGTCTGGAAAGACAGGAAATTATTCAGCCTTAGTTTGCAAAGCTGCAGACGCTGGCTATAAATTTATAGTTGTTGTTGCTGGTGGTATGAATAACTTAAGAGATCAGACACAAGTTCGCATGAATGAAGCCTTTATTGGAAAGGATAAGGGCATTCCTGTGGGTGTAGGTACTCTTGGAAACATGAAAACGGAAATGTTACCAATAAGCTTGACAACAGCCGAACAAGATTTTAATAAACGAGATGCAGATAGAAATAAACAAGGATTAAACTTAGATAATATTAGTGCTCCAATTTTGCTAGTCATTAAAAAAAATTCTAATACATTGAAGAATGTGATTGGCTGGTTAAAAACACAATATCGAGGACCTATTGCTAAGCATGCGATGTTAATGATTGACGATGAATCGGATTATGCATCGATCAATACAAGTAGTAAAGAAGATCCTACTATCATTAATAGGAGACTTAGAGAACTCTTAAGTTTATTTCATAAAAGTGCTTATGTAGCTTACACAGCTACTCCTTATGCTAATATTTTTATAGATCATGAGGCTACTAATGATGATGTAGGTAAAGATATTTTTCCGAAAGATTTCATTTATGCGTTGAAAGCTCCAACTAATTACTTTGGAGCAGCTAAAATCTTTTTGGATCCAGAGTTAAAACATATTATAAAAATCAAAGATCATATCAAAATTCTTCCTACTACACACAAGAAAGAAATTCCTTTAACTAGTTTACCTGAAAGTTTATATGAAGCCGTACGTCATTTCTTGCTTAATATAGCAATCAGGAAGTTAAGAAGACAAGGTGATAAACATAATAGTATGCTAGTACATGTTACTCGTTTTACTATGGTTCACCAAAAAGTCAGTTTTTTAACACAGAAATATTTAGAAGAAATTCAATATTCTGTCAATTGTTATGGTGGATTGAATCATGAAGCTTCAGAACAAAATCAAATTATTAAAAATTTAGAACACACATTTAACTTACGATATGCTGAACTGGAGTTTGAATGGATAGAAGTTCTTCGGAGCTTATTAGAAACGATTAATACTGTCATTGTAAGAGAAGTTCATAATAATACTACAATTCCACTTGTTTACAGAAATGACACAGTCACTAATGCTATAGTTGTTGGAGGTACTAGTTTATCAAGAGGATACACAGTTGAAGGATTAAGTATAAGTTACTTTATTAGAAGTACTGTGTTTTACGATACACTTATGCAAATGGGAAGATGGTTTGGTTATCGAACTAATTATGAGGATCTCTGCTACATTTATATGCCAGAAGATGTTGCAACTCGATTTAAATTAATTATTGAAGCAACTGAGGATTTGGTTGATGATTTGAATAGAATGGCTAAAGCTAAAATGACTCCAGAAGATTTTGGTCTTTCTGTTAAATACCATCCAGATAGTGGATTACAAGTTACAGCAAGAAATAAGCAGAAAAGTAGTAAAGACCTTTATTTTGAAATGAAGCTAGATGGTACATCTAAAGAAACAAGTTGGATTCCAAGCGATACTGAATTAAATAAAAAAAATGTAGGACTAATTGAAAAACTTATCCTCCAATTAGAAGATGAGTATAAAGTAGAGGAATGGTCAGATCAAGATAAAGAGGAACCCATATATAAAAGTCACCTGTGGAAGTGTGTTGAAAAAAGTATCATTGAAGACTTTTTAAATAATTTTGAAGTTGTAGCTTCAGATCAATTTGGATTTAATTCTAGAATGCCTATTGAGTTTGTTCGAGAATATGTAAGAAAAATGAATACAGATTGGGACGTCGCTCTATATAATGGTAGCAAGGACACTGCAGAATTTGCTGTGGGTAACATTAAGATTAAACAAGAAAAACGGCAACTTATTCATATAAATGATTATTTAGAAGTCAAGAATAGACAGGTATCAAGTGGTACAGCAGAGAGTATCTCTCTTTCACCCGAGGAGCGTGCTGAGTGTGGGAGTGATCGAAAAGCTGCGCGGAGCAAGTTGAAAAGACCGCTTTTGATGCTGCATATGATTGACGGGAGCATTAGTTTAGGAAAAGGAAACATTATAAATCAAGAAAATACAAGAAAAGAAACTAATTTAGCTGCATTTGGTATAAGCTTTCCAGGCGGAATACAGAGTGGAAAAAAAACTGTAAAAGTAAAAATCAACAGTGTAACTATTAAAAACCTGCTAAGTGAGACAGAGGAAGATTATGATGACTATGATCCCGAAATTTAATCCTTGGATTAAAATGGATAGGCTATCTCAACGTCGTGTAGATGCTGCTACTTCTCATAATTTGTTTTGGATTATCGATTCTAAAGGGAACTATGGTCTGAAAATTCAAACAGATGGGGCTTTCAGTAAGGAAACTCACATGATTAAACTCAAAAGTATCCACCTTATCAAAGATGAGACACAAGTAGACCAAGCAGCTTTTTTTCTTATCTTACAAAATCTACATGAATGGGAAATTTTTTATACTCTTTGCGAAGATCTTATTAAAGTGGTTCTAAATTATCCTAACAGTTCTAAAATGATTGAAGCAGTAGAACAGCGGCTTAAGCGCTGGCAACAACTGCTTCAATATGATAAAACAAGTTCATTTACTATAGAAAGACAAATGGGATTGTTTGCTGAGCTTTGCTGCTTTGTAGAGGTTATAATTCCTAAAGTTGGAGTTCGTCAAGCTCTTATATCTTGGAATGGACCTGAAGCTGATAAGCAAGATTTTTTACTAGATGATTCAGTACTAGAAGTGAAATCTTATAGAACGTCTAAAGGAGATGCCGTTAGCATCTCCTCTCTTAAACAATTATATAGCGAAAAAGAATCGATCTATCTGGCAACTTTTGCTTTGACTGCTTCAGAAAATGGCCAATCGATTGAGGAATTAGTCAACAAAATTAGATTTTTAATCATTGAGCAAGGAAGCTCTGCTGACTTAGAATTGTTTGAAGCCAAGCTTATATCTTACGGTTATGCTCCTGAGCTGATCAAAGAGGAGTTAAATAGCTTTATCGTAGACAAGCAGCGTCTTTTCTATGTCGCAGAAGAGTTTCCTAAAATAACACCAAAAGATGTTTCAGATGCTATCATTTTGGCGACCTATTCGATTGATCTGGCAAGATGCGAAAAGTTCGAAATTAGCCTAGATACCTTTCTAAAGTAAGGGGATAAAATATGATTAGTCTAGAAGACTTTCATCAAGACTTTTTGCAAAGTATTTTAGCTGATGCAGAAAGCAGAGGTTTAATGCGG
The DNA here is from genome assembly GCF_000346635.1 of Paenibacillus shenyangensis. Classification (NCBI taxonomy): domain Bacteria; kingdom Bacillati; phylum Bacillota; class Bacilli; order Caryophanales; family Paenibacillaceae; genus Paenibacillus; species Paenibacillus shenyangensis. Next base: position 88,872 of record NZ_AOIG01000005.1, on the reverse strand, counting down.
AGCCAATCTTTTTTTGAGAATACATGTGAGACCTTGGTTAGTATAGGGGAGCTTAGCAGCGATTATACAGCTGCAGATTATACTAAGACGGGTATCGAAGTTCATGGTTATGATTACGATGAGACTAGAGAGATGCTTACAGTGTTAGTTCATCATTTTTTTCAAGAAGATTATATCGAGACATTTAACAAAACACAAATTAATACAAAGTTTAAACGACTTAGAACATTTGTACAGAAAAGTCTTCGAGGGCTTCACAAAAATATGGAAGAAACTTCAGATGCGTATTCTATGGCTTATAATATTTATTACTATGCTCAAACTAAGAGAATTAGCAAACTTAAATTAATTGTATTGACAGATGGAAAAATGACTAGAACTCTAAATGATCTGCCTTCAGAAGTGATTGATGACATACCTACCGATCTTAGAGTTATTGACATCGAATACATTTATAAGATTAATTTATCAGAATACACAGATAACAATTTTGAAGTGAATGTGAAATTGCCTGCTTTGGAGATTCCGACTAGTTCGGAGGAATATCAGTCTTATTTATCATATATGTCTGGCGATGATTTAGTAGGTATTTATGATCAATTTGGACAGAAACTTTTTGAGCAAAATGTGAGAACATTTTTACAGTTCAAAGGCGGGGTCAATAAAGGTATTCGAAATACAATCGAATACAAGCCAGAATTATTTTTTGCATATAATAATGGAATCACCGCCACAGCAACTGAAGTTGAGTTTGATGAACATGGAAATATAACGAAAATTGTAGACTTCCAGATTGTAAATGGCGCTCAGACGACATCATCTATTTACGCAGCGAAGAAAAACTCTAAGCTTGATGTTTCGAAAGTATCTGTTCAAATGAAACTTTCTGTAGTAAGAGAAAGAGAACAGCAATATGATTTTGTTTCTAAGGTGTCTGAGTATGCAAATACACAAAATAAAGTTAATAAATCGGATTTCTTTTCTAATAATCCTTACCATAAAGAAATGAAGACTAGTTCTCAACGTGTATGGGCTGCAAGTGTAGGAGGCTCTCAGCGAAGAACTCACTGGTTTTATGAGCGTGTAAGAGGAGAATATCTTAATGAACAAGCTTATCTTACTAAAACTGAGAAAGCTAAGTTTCAGTTAGAAAATCCCAAATCACAACTTTTAGATAAAACCTTTTTATCTAAAAGTGAAAATTCATGGCTAAAAAAACCGGATGTGGTTTCAAAGGGAGCTCAATATAGTTTTGCATCGTTTGCAGATCATATTACGGAATGGCTTGATAAAGACACACTTGCAATAACAGAGAGTTACTTTAAAGATGCAGTATCACGTGTGATTCTTTTTAAAAGTGTAGAAAAGTTGATTTCTAGTTCTTCCTGGTATGATGGTGGTTTTAGAGCGCAGACTGTTACCTATAGTATTGCCTATTTATCTCAGTTAGTAGAATATTCAGGAAAGCATTTTAACTTTAATACAATCTGGGAAGAGCAGGGACTTACGAAAGAACTTACTTCTCTCATGAAGCTAATAACAAAAGGAGTGTATGATTCTATTACTACTCCTCCTGGAGGTTCTGCAAATATTGCTCAGTGGTGTAAAAAGAAAGAATGTTGGGGACGAGTAAAAGATCTAGATTTAAAAATATCTCTTAGTGATAATCTATTAATGAACACAGAAGAAGCTAAGTATATTAAGCGGGAAGATAAAAAGGAAAAGAAACTAAATAGTGGGATAGAAATTCAAGTTTTCGTTGTAAATACTCATAAAGAAGTATGGGGAAAACTACTGGCACATTATAAGAAGTATCAATCGGTAAGTAAAGTCACAAAAACACAAATGGATATTCTTGAAAAAATGGCTTTAGGATTAATTCACGCTCCTTCAGAGAAACAAAGTAAAATACTGCATCAATTATATGAAAAGGCTACAGATGAAGGTGTTGTAGTTTAAAATGAATGTTCTGCTGATATTATCAGCAGAACATTTTTTGTTTTTTTCTATAGTCCTATATAATAGCAGTAATAAAACAATATGGGAGCATACACATGACCTTACCTGCAGAACTTCAAAACATTTTCATACACAAGCAAAAATCCTATAAAATGGTCCTCATCCTCGTTCTCATCGATGAAATGCGAGCAAGCCGCGAACGAGAAGTATCCATGGCTCGTATCAAGGAGCGCTTTCTCGATTACTTCCAGAAACGGGAAGCCAGAAGCGAGCCAGTAGATGCACCACCATCCCGGATGGCTTTCCGCTGGGCAGACCTGCCTTTGAACAGAGTGCAGTACGTAATCGATACACCTATCGAAGCACTCTCATCTATCCTGGACTATCCCAACTCCGGCTACACGATCGGCTTCAAGCCGGAGATCTACGATCAGCTTAATCCGGCTGTCTTGGATGAACTCTACCATTTCACCCTCGATGAACTGGATGCTTACTACGCTCCGCCAGAATCAGACTTTTCCCTGCGCGAAGACCTGATGAACATCACGCGTAATTACTCGCAGGCCAAGGCGCAGCCGCTGTCCGGACATCCGCTGGCGGAGTATGTGCGGCGGGATATACCGGAGCATCTGAAGTCGCTGCCGTTTATCCATAATCATTTCAAAGTTCAGGGATCGGTGGGGCGTGGCAACTGGGCGACCATACCCTGGATTGCGGTGATGTACCCGCAGATTACGGATACGATTCAGCGTGGTGTATATGTGGCGTATCTGTTCTCTGCAGACATGAAGCGGATCTATCTGACGCTCAACCAGGGACTGGGCGAGGCGCGCAGTCAGCTGGGACGCGGGGAGGGACTGGCTTATCTGCAGGAGCGTACGCAGGAGATTCGTTCCCGGCTGCCGGCCAGCCGGATGAAGATGTCGGATGATATTGAGCTGGGCGATGGGCGGCTCGGGGATGATTACCAGATGTCGACGATTGCGTATTTCCATTACGAGACCGATCATTTGCCGGATAATGAGCAGCTGATCACGGATCTGTGGGATGCGATGGACAGTTATATGTTCTATATCGAGAGCACGGCGATTACACCGAATACGGTATGGAGCAGTCAGATCCGTGAAGAGAGCAGTGCGGACTCCTATTCACCGCGCATTCGTGACCGGGATGTGAAGGAGACACTGCATAACATCCAGCAGTATGTCTCACAGCGTGGATTTTATTTCCCGGAGCAGCTGACGCATAACTTTTACCTGTCCCTGAAGACGCGGCCTTTTGTGATTCTGGCAGGCATATCGGGTACGGGCAAGACGCGGCTGGTCCGGTTGTTCGCGGAGGCAGTAGGCGCTACGGCAGATAACGGGCAGTTCCGATTGATTCCGGTACGTCCGGATTGGAGCGATCCGGCAGATCTGATCGGATACAAGGATCTGTCCGGCGTATTCAAGCCGGGACCGCTGACGATGGTCATCGCGGAAGCGTCGCGGAGGGAAAACCGGAAAAAGCCGTACTTTGTCTGTCTCGATGAGATGAATCTGGCGCGGGTCGAGCATTATTTTAGCGACATGATGAGTCTGCTGGAGACGCAGCACTGGATGGAAGAGGGAGTGCTTTCTGCCGGTAATGGACGGGAATATGCCGGACAGGCAGATAGTGCAGTGAAGCAGAATATAGCTGAAGCGAGCAGACGCAGTCATGGAGTGAATACGGTACAGGAGCGGCATATCGCGACCGACCCGCTAATCCCGGAGGGAGCATTGGATACCGAGGAAGACCAATCCCGCTACGGCAACCTCGGCATCCCGGAGAACGTCTACATCGTCGGCACGGTCAACATGGACGAGACGACGTACCCATTCAGTAAGCGTGTGCTGGACCGGGCGAATACGATTGAGTTCAATGCGATCGACCTGATGCAGCTGCCGCGGCTTACAGAGGACAGTCAGCAGCTGGTCGAGGTAGTACCGGTGGAGCAGTCTTTTCTCCGCAGTGACTATCTCCAGCTGATCGACGCGCTTGGCGATTACGAAGATCTGATCCGCCGCACGACCGAGCAGCTGGTGCTGGTGAATACGGTTTTGGAAGACATCCATGCGCATGTAGGATTCCGTATCCGTGATGCGGTGTGCTTTTACCTCGTGTACAACGAGCGCTTTAATCTGATGACAGAGGATGCAGCGTTCGACCTGCAGCTGCTGCAGAAGATTCTGCCGCGCATTCAGGGTAGTCAATCCGGTGTACGGCGTGTGCTGGTAGATCTGCTCAAGCTGTGTCTGACAGGCAATACACGCATTCCGTCACCACTCGAAGACGACGATGCCTTTTGGAGACAATGGAGTCGGGGCGGCACACCGCCATTGGCACGTTATCCAGAGAGTGCGCGCAAGCTGGTGTATATGATCCGGCGGCTGGATGAAGACGGGTTCACCTCGTACTGGGTGTCCTGATGATCTCTACAGGAGGTGCCCATGAATCTGAATAAAAGTGTGAATCTGCTGGAAATAGAGACGAGTATTGGCAGCATCTATCTGCAGGGCAAGCCTTACCATCCGGCAGTAGAGACACTGCAATTGCACCGGGAAAAAGGGCAGTGGGTCGATGCCCATCTCAAGTGCACTTCGCTCATGCCGGATATTGAGGTACAGTCGGTCCGGGTATTCTCTTCAGTAGAAGGGGAACTGGTACCGTGGAGCGCCGGAGCAGATGTGCTGCCCTGCTTTTACGAGCAGCAGAATTATGAGTTCGTGTATGAACGGGCAGAGGATACGAGTCTGCCGGTCACCTTTTACCATGATAACCAGTATCTACGAGAAGCGGTCACGCCCAAGGGCAAGCGGCTGCTGTCGGGGATGCTCAACTTCCGTAATGAAGTGGGCTTTACTGAGCTGGAGCTGCGGGCAAGCGGACAGCGTCTGCTGTCGATCGAGCTGGAGATTTTCCCGTCCAAGCTGGATTACAAGCAGGACTATGTAGCTCTGCTGCGTGAAGTGAATGAGCAGGTGTACAATCTTTCGTTCGATTTTCTCAAGCGTACGTACCAATCGGTCTCGCTAAGGGACAGTGAACACCAGAGTCTGAGCGAGTTTTTCTCGATTATTTCGCATCTATTTGGTCAAATGGAAAAGGCGATGGAGCGAATATCCATCCAGCCGCATCACCAGATGAACCGCGAGCAGGAACTGCGTAATGCTGCTCTGGTGAAAAGAGCCAGTCGGCGCAACAATACCTATCTGGCTCGTCATCCGCAGCATCTGGAGAAATTGCAGCGTCCATCTCTGGAGAAGGAAAATGGACAGGGCGTAGGCAGCAGACCTCAGGATGAACAATGGCAAGCCGATCCTTCCCGCCGGGGAGCGCTATCTATTAACGGAGAAGATTACCGTCCGCTTCGACTGCTCGATACGGTCAAGCATCTCTCGTATGATACGGCAGAGAACCGGATGCTGCGCTGGATGCTGGAGCGTATCCTCTCCAGACTGCATCGTCTGCGTAACCAGTATGCCCAGCTGAACCGTCCGCAGAATTACCGCAGCCGCACATATGACAAGCAATTCGTTCGCCGGGTAGATGGGATGATCTCGCGTATGGAGCGAATGCTGTCTGCCAACTGGCTGCAGCAGCTGTCCCCGATGCGCAGCATGAGTCTCAGTCTGGTCATGCAGATGGCGCCGGGCTACCGGGAGATGTACCGATATTATCTGACCCTGCTCAAAGGACTATCGATCCAGAGCGATCTGCTGCGCCTGTCCATGAAGGAAATCTCGGAGCTGTACGAATACTGGTGCTTCCTCAAGCTGAATGAACTGCTCAGCCGCAAATACCAGTTGGTTCGCCAGAATGTGATTCGGCTGAATCACTCCGGTCTATTCGTAACGCTGGATCGGGGGCAGCGCTCGCGGATGGAGTATGTGAATCCGCGCAGCGGCGAGACATTTGTGCTGTATTACAATAGTGCGCCGGATAGACAGGGCACGCCGACACTACCGCAGCGACCGGATAATGTACTTTCGTTGCGGAAAGTGGACGCTGGACAGGAGAAGGAATACAGCTTTATTTTTGATGCCAAATACAAATTGAATGTAGCCGAAGAAGGATCTGCTTACCGGTCAAGCTATGGTCAGCCTGGACCACAGGAAGAAGACATCAACACGATGCACCGCTACCGGGATGCGATTGTGCATGGAGTGAACGAGCAGGATTCGTCTGCAATTGATCCAGTGACAGCTACAGAACAGGGTGCAGTTGAACAGGAGTCCAAGACTTCATTTTCCAATAAAGATAAGTCAGAGCATGATTCCGAAGCAACTATTAGCGATCTTGAAGAAGATACAATATCTCCCCGTATCCGCTATGAACGCAGCATGTACGGCGCATATGTGCTGTTCCCGTACGGTAACGAAAAAGAGTACCGCCAGCACCACTTTTACAAAAGTGTACGGCGGATCAATGTAGGTGCGCTTCCTTTCCTGCCGAATGCGACAACGCTGGTAGAGGAATTCCTGGACGAACTTATTCAGGATAGCCCGGAAAAGGCATACGAACGATCTACTACGCCGCGCGGTACAGAAGAGTATTATGCTAATAAGCTCGTCACCCGCAATATGATCGTCGGATCGGTACGCGGACCGGAGCAGGTAGAACTGGCATTAACACATGGATTCTACCATGTGCCGCTCAAGAACTTTGCCAATTCACAGGTCATTACCCAGCTCGAATATGTCGCTATGTACCAGTCCAAACGCAAGTTTGGCGCACTCGGTCAAGCCGGTATCCACTATTACGGACGCATCACCGGCTGGCAGATTATGCAGCGCAGAGAAATTACCGAGATTCCGTCAGACGAGCGACGAGATGACCAATTGTATGTAAAATTTACTGTAGAGCGCTGGCAGGAACGCAGCGAGCCGATTACACTCGGCGGACAGGGCATCTATACACTGCTGTATACGAGCAAGTACATCTTCGACCGCGCCCATGAACTAGCCGAACTGCGCCTCGAATCCGACGAAGACCTGAGACAATGGCGCGAGAAACGCAGACAGGGTCAGGTGAAAGTAGTACTGGATAACGAGTATGTGGATCTGGCACAGCGTGTAATAGACGTATCCGTAGAAGAGCAGAAGTAGCAAGAAAAAAAAATAGCCGTAATATGGATCATGCTATTGACATGGTAACGCCCATAAAGCAGATAATCTTTGTAGTGCTTGTAGTGCTTGTAGTGCTTGTAGTGCTTGTAGTGCTTGTAGTGCTTGTAGTGCTTGTAGTGCTTGTAGTGCTTGTAGTGCTTGTAGTGCTTGTAGTGCTTGTAGTGCTTGTAGTGCTTGTAGTGCTTGTAGTGCTTGTAGTGCTTGTAGTGCTTGTAGTGCTTGTAGTGCTTGTAGTGCTTGTAGTGCTTGTAGTGCTTGTAGTGCTTGTAGTGCTTGTAGTGCTTGTAGTGCTTGTAGTGCTTGTAGTGCTTGTAGTGCTTGTAGTGCTTGTAGTGCTTGTAGTGCTTGTAGTGCTTGTAGTGCTTGTAGTGCTTGTAGTGCTTGTAACGTTAATAAACTAAACCCTTCCACAAATAAATCCAAGCACAGAGCGGAGCAAAGGGAATAGAGGCAAAGGACGACATTTAAGCCTGGAGATCCACCTTTACATGTTAACCATTCAGATCTCCAGGCTTAACCGGAGGACGTGCCTCTATCCCTTTGCAAAGCGTATGAACATCAAAGAGTCGTCTCTTTTCCAAGCACATGCCCCTAACATCGAAGCAACTTGTGCAAAATAAATACACGCCCACCCTACCACTTCCAAATCACCCAAAGCAACAGCCCCAGCACAATAAACGCTATCACCGGATTCATAAACTTGGTCAACCAGATCGCCATAGTAAATGTTGCGATAGTCAGGTGCCCCAGCCACTCCTGATGTTGGAACTTTTTGCGATGATACAGCAGATGCACATAGCCGATCGGCGGAGTCAGGAGACAGAGTACGCAGAGAAATCCCGGGCGCAAATACCATTTTGTTTTCATATGTATATACCTCCAAATACTTGTTCACATAAGCGGTGATGCCAGAATTCAGCTTCTCGCTACTATTACCCATCATAATATGGAAATAACACCTATATCAAATCGGCCCGGTTCGCGCATTTATACATGCAGCCGAGCTATTTTATGCATAAATGATAGTGTAATCGGGAACCAGCAGTCTTCTGTAACATCCTGTGATATCGTTTTTCGGGCATGATCTCATCCTATGCTTTAGTCTGTGAAAGTGTCTGGTGATCTATCGACTATTGGACTTTATCTGTCCGACTGCTTCGTTTCGTCAAATTTCTTGCTAATTAGCGCGTTTACTGGAATAGCAGAGGATAATAAGATACTTTCATGCGGATATAAAAATAAAGGCGCAATAAGGATACTCTTCATTAGGTTTTCTGATTATAATCCATATTTTACAATATACTCCACTCATTGAGTGTCTTATAATCAACGCTGAGGAGGTGATTCGAAAGGGGAAGCAGTACAGAATACATCAAAATAGAAAACGCTTACCGGAAAGGTTGGGCTCGACTCCACACAAATTTCCCAGAAAGAAAGGTGAATGGATTGAAGTCTAAAAAAGGATTCTGGCAAGGTTTCAAGTATACGATGGCTGCATCACTGCTGGCAGGAAGTTTACTATCGGCGATGTATGGACCGACAGCTTATGCAGAGGCTCATGTGGATAATCCGTTTATTGGAGCGACCGGATACGTGAATCCGGATTACGCCAAAGAAGTTGACGGTTCGATCGCCAGAGTCAGTGATCCTGCGCTCAAGGGTAAAATGCAGACGGTCAAATCCTATCCAACTGCCGTATGGCTGGATCGGATTGATGCGATCGAAGGTGGAGCGGCCAATGCCGGACGTCTCAGCCTTGAACAGCATCTGGATGCCGCACTGGCTCAAAAGAAAGGCAATACCCCGATTACAGCAAGCTTTGTCATCTATGATCTGCCGGGACGGGATTGCCATGCACTGGCATCTAACGGTGAGCTTCCTTTGACCCAGGAGGCATTGCAGCGCTACAAAACCGAATATATTGATGTGATCGCCGAGACTTTTGCGAATCCCAAGTACCAGGATATTCGCATTGTTAACGTGATTGAGCCGGACAGTCTGCCGAATCTGGTCACCAACCTGAATGATGCCCGCTGCGCAGCAGCCAACTCCAGCGGTATCTATGTCGAAGGCGTGCAGTATGCGCTGAATAAGCTTCATGCGATCCCTAATACCTACAATTATCTGGATATCGGTCACTCGGGCTGGCTCGGTTGGGATAACAACCGGTCAGCGACAATCACATTGTTCACCAATGTGGTTCGTAATACAACAGCCGGATTGTCCAGCATTGACGGCTTCATTACCAATACAGCGAATACAACACCGCTGAATGAGCCGAATCTACCGAACCCGGATCTGAACATCGGCGGACAGCCGATCAAGTCATCCAAGTACTATGAATGGAATCCGTACTTTGACGAGTCGGACTTCACTGCAGCATTGTACTCCGAGTTCGTTCGTGCCGGATTCCCGAGTGGTATCGGCATGCTGATCGATACCGGACGCAATGGTTGGGGTGGACCGAATCGTCCGGCAATGGCATCGGGCAGCGACATCAATACGTATGTCAATTCCGGCCGTGTCGACCGCCGTGCTCACCGGGGCAACTGGTGTAACAACAGCGGAGCGGGTCTGGGTACACCGCCGACTGCTGCGCCTGCCGCTCATCTGGATGCCTATGTATGGGTCAAACCTCCGGGTGAATCCGATGGCTCCAGCTCCCTGATCCCGAATAATGAAGGTAAAGGCTTTGACCGTATGTGTGATCCAACCTACACGACAGCAGACGGCGTACTGACTGGCGCGCTGCCAAATGCTCCGATCTCCGGTGCATGGTTCCATGACCAGTTCGTGATGCTGATCAATAATGCTTATCCTGCACTGGGTGCATCCACACCGGTAACACCTCCGGTTGTAACTGTGCCAACTGTACCAACAGGGCTGAAAGCAGCTGCCGCTGATACACAGGTGAAGCTGAACTGGTCATCCGTAACAGGAGCCGATCACTATGTAGTCAAAAGAGCAACCAGCGAGAGCGGTCCTTTTACTACCGTAGGCAGCAAAGTTACGACCACACTGTACACTGACAAAGCAGTAACCAATGGCACTACCTATTATTACAAAGTGAGTGCCGTAAACACTGCAGGTACCAGCGCTGACTCTGCAGCCGTAAGTGCCAAACCGGTCGCTGTTGTTGTAGTGCCACCTGTTGATCCGGAACCCAATCCCAATCCGAACCCTAATCCTACACCAACTCCGACAGGCAGCTTGAGCGTGCAGTATCGTGCAGCAGATACGAATGCATCGGATATGCAGATGAAGCCGTTTTTCAATATCAAGAATAACGGTACGACACCTGTGAATCTGAGCGATCTGAAGCTGCGTTACTACTTTACTCCAGAAGGTTCCCAGGAGATGAGTTCCTGGATCGACTGGGCCAAGGTAGGACAGGATAATATCACGCGTAATTTTGGTAATGGATATGTAGAGCTGAGCTTCAGCAGCGCAGCCGGTACATTACAGCCCGGTGGCGAGAGCGGAGAGATTCAGCTGCGCATGGCCAAATCCGACTGGTCCGTGATGGATGAAAGTAACGATTATTCCTTTGATGCATCCAAGACGAGCTATACCGACTGGAACAAAGTCACTCTATATCAGGGCGGTAAACTGGTCTGGGGTATGGAGCCTTAAAATTGAGGTGATAGAGGGTAAGATGAATAGCGATAGAAATATGCATAATGAGCAGAGAGTATAGCGAGAATGATAAATAAAGATCGGAGGCTTGAGATGCTGTTTGATTTCAAGCCTCTTTTCGTACTTCCGAGTGACTGTGTTAAAATAGTAACCGAATATGATCGGATCGTTCGCTAGCTGCCTGAGCAAAGGGAAGTAGGCAGGGGCACGCACATATTCATTTACTATATAGGAAAGGAGCATATATTAATGGAATTTGTATATGCTGTCCTGCAGGGACTCGGTATGATCTTTATTGTGCTCGCTGTATTTGTAGCCGTCACCTTGTTTCGCCTTTGGCACAGGAAAAATAGATCCTGATCATTGAGCGGCTAAAAAATGTTGTTATTCATGGTCATGGACTATCTTGTTCGTTCAATAGTATGCAGCTATAAAACCTTGCATACATTATAATAGAAGAAACACATTCCAATCTGCTTATTCTCCCCTTCCGAACGCCGCTGAAAGGAGCCATTCGGTCGAATGGTTCTTCTCATATAACGCCTGCATATGGACGATATTAAAGTATCTGCTGTCCAATTCTCTTCTTATACCTGCATTCTTGCAATTATCAGGATATTTCATAGAATCCAAGCCTGCTTTCGGCTTGCTGATTCAGTCGGGTAGATAGGATCATCAGGGACTTTTTTACCTGAGCAGCCACCCACATTATCGATAACTTGCCTGATTCTGAACAAGTGCTGCACAATTTTGTCCCAATAACCCCCTTCCTTGTTCCTAAGTTACCGCTCCATAGCATTAGAAGAAAAAGAGAGTTGTGCATAAAGAACAAATTTAAAGTATTCGAATCGGGACTATTCAGTCCATAATCCGCTGAGTTAAGCGTTATTAGCCGAACTTCGATTCCTCTGTCCCTTGTTATTTGTAATTTATGACCAAAATCGACCATTAGTTTCCTGCTTCACAACACCTATGCTTCTAGAACTTTATATTCATTTATTGTCAGAAATATATTATTTTGGTTTTGGGATGTATATACTGACGTAGGCAGCAAGGTCTGAACTCTTACTTTTCAAAATCAGTGTGTTTCACATACTGAAATCCAAGTGAACAACACCAAAAGGAGACTCTGGGATATGTGGATGAAAACAGTCAAGAAATTCTCTTCCGGCATTCTGGCAGCAACGCTTACCGTAACGCTAGCCGTATCAGCAGGAGGTACGTCTGCCGAAGCAGCAACGACTCCAGTACAGCAGCATGGTCAGCTATCGATCAAGAATGGACGTTTGGTTGATACAAAAGGAACACCGGTACAGCTGAAAGGGATCAGCTCGCACGGTATCCAATGGTTCGGTAACTATGTGAATAAAGACACGATGAAATGGCTGCGCGACGATTGGGGCATCTCGGTGTTCCGTGTAGCGATGTATACGAACGAAGGCGGTTACATTTCCAATCCGTCGGTTGCCAATAAAGTCAAAGAAGCGGTAGCCGCAGCCAAGGATCTGGGCGTTTATGTGATTATCGACTGGCATATTCTGTCCGATGGCGACCCGAATACGTACAAAACACAGGCAAAAACTTTCTTCAATGAAATGTCTGCCCAATACGGTACACTGCCAAACGTAATCTATGAGATTGCCAATGAGCCGAATGGCGGCGTGAACTGGAACAACCAGATCCGTCCGTATGCAGTCGATGTGACCAAGTCTATCCGTGCCAATGACCCGGATAACATCATCATCGTCGGTACAGGCACATGGAGTCAGGACGTACAGGATGCAGCAGACAACCAGCTGCCGGATGCCAATACGATGTACGCGGTGCATTTCTATGCCGGTACCCATGGTCAATTCCTGCGCGATCGCATTGACTATGCTCTGAGCAAAAAGGCACCTGTATTCGTAACCGAGTGGGGCACAAGTGATGCTTCCGGTAACGGTGGTCCTTTCCTGACTGAATCCAAGACATGGGTCGACTTTCTGAACAGCCGCGGAGTAAGCTGGGTAAACTGGTCTCTGTCCGACAAGAGTGAAGCTTCTGCCGCACTGGCACCAGGAGCAAGCTCGACTGGCGGATGGTCCCAGGCCAACCTGTCTACTTCTGGTAAATTCGTCAGAGAGCAGACACGCGCAGGTTCTACAACGGTAGGTGGAGGTACGACAACTCCAACACCTACGCAGCCGACGACTCCTACAACACCAGGTAATGGTGGTGGTAACACAGGCGGCGGCACAACGACTCCGACTCCGGGTACAGGTAGCGGCACTCCAGGCACAGGTACAACAGCACCAGCTAAAGGTGCGCTCTCCCTACAATTCCGCAGCGGCGATAATAACCCGTCGGATAACGCAATCCGTCCGGTATTCAATATCAAGAACAATGGAAGCACACCGGTTAAGCTGAGCGATCTGAAAGTGCGTTACTACTTCAATAACGATGGCAAATCCGGTGACCAGACGTATATCGACTGGGCTCAAGTTGGTGCAGCGAATGTAACAACTACATCCAAAGCACTGTCCAGCAGCAAATCGACAGCCAATTGCTATGTAGAGTTCTCTTTCACTAATGCAGCCGGTTCCATCCCTGCAGGCGGCCAAAGCGGTGAAGTCCAGGCACGTATTCACCCGTCCGACTGGAGCAACTTTAACGAGACGAACGACTACTCCTACAATAACGGCAACACGACCTTCGCCACTTATAACAAAGTAACCATCTATAACCAGGACAAACTGGTATGGGGCGTCACTCCGTAAGTTTGGATCAAGCTAAGCGTCATGCAGCCTATGGAAGACATTAGTACACAACGAGCAAATAGGCGTATTCGTTAAGCCTAAGTAAATACAAAAAAGGACATGCACTTATACACGTGCATGTCCTTTTTTTTGATGTTGCCCGCTGAATCAGAAGCAGTCATACTTGCCAGCGTAATGCGTAATGCGTAATGCGTAATGCGTAATGCGTAATGCGTAATGCGTAATGCGTAATGCGTAATGCGTAATGCGTAATGCGTAATGCGTAAAAATGCAGTTGTTTCTTTATCATTCGACAATCCGTACATTCTCCCAATTGACGATATAATGCAAATGCAAATGACGCACAAGCACATAACGCAGGAAAGGAAATAAGAGCAAAGGACGACATTTAAGCCTGGAGATCCTCATCTATTCCAACTCATAAAGGATCTCCAGGCTTAACCGGAGGACGTGCTCTTATTCCTTTCCGAAGTGGGTGAAGGAAGAACGCCTATCATCTTTATTCTTTTCCGAAGTAGGTGAAGGAAGAACGTCTATCAGCCTTATTCCTTTCCGAAGTGAATGAAGCAAGTGCACCTATCACTTTTATTCCTTTCCAAAGCAACTGAACCCAGTACACCAAGCAGAACACAACACTGCCGCCTACAAGTTCTGCGCCGAACTCAACTTCCCATTCCAAAAGTAAAGATACTGATTATGATTGTAAATCCACTGTTCATACGTAATCGATCCCGACTGATATGTGTTGGCGTCTATAGGTAGCCCCCACGACATAACCACCTGCTCACGGGACATACCGGAAGTAACGCGGTTCTGACTGATCGTATTCCATACGCTATTGCTCCATTTATAGACTGAACGCGGATTTTTGGTGAATAGATATTCTAGCGCCATCTTAGTCGCATCCTGATCAGCCGCCACATTGATTCCGAGCAGCTTGCCTTTGGCATTGCGCACAACAATACTAAAATTGTTATCGTCATCTACCTGAAATGACACAAACGTCAGTTTCTCCAGATGCTTAACCCCCGAACCGTTAAAGTTGCGGTTATCAAACCAGACGTTTTGGCCGCGCAGCCAATTCTGTACGGTCAGCAGATCACTTTCTAGTACAAAATCAAGTGCAGGCGCATTGGCGTTGATCTGAATCTCTTCACCGCCGGAATTGATGGCGGTGTTGTCGTATACCGTGCTGCCCGGATCGTAAGAAATATCCGTAATCCAGTAAGCACCCGAATATTGGAAAGGGTAAATCTTCTGACCGATTTTTTTGCCAACACCTGCAGGAAGCTGGCTGATATTGGTCAGAATTTTGCTGGATTCAGCTTTGCCTTTATCACCATCCCAGATAAATAAAGCCAGTGCACTGGAGGCAAATTTGCTCTCCAGATCGCTGATCGCCAGCAATGATTTGAATTGTACATACGTGACTCCTGCATACTGAAAAGAGTTGGAATTGTTGATTGTGATACTGCCTTTGCTGCCCGTCAGACTGAGCGGACTGCCATAATTGATGGTGATGCCTGGAATACGATCCATAATTTTGACAGGGATGTAAAGGGTATTCCCATTTACCAGCTGCGAACGTTGTACTGTGATTTGCAGATTGCCGTTAACATATAGGGCCACCTGCTGATAGGTACTGTTTTTGGCTGGAGCGGCTTGAACCAATGAAGCTGCCGGACCTGCGGCTGCGAACCAGAGGACGGCGACCAACAGCAGAAACAGCATGCTTTTTACGCCTTTCCCAAAGCGCTGGGCTGACCGCTGTGTCAGATGATACGTTGAATGATGTTGCATATGAAATACCCCTTTTCCCTAATCGATCATCCTGTGGATGTCCGGATGAATCTTCTCATCCATGGGAGCTGATCCATTCAGCTGTATGAGCGCATCGGCTCTATATATGTATAACATGCTGGCAGAACAGTCCCAGACTAATATCGGAAAATAAACCGAAAATCTGAAGCCATTCCAATAAGCTCTAAAGGGCTTGGGATTGTGGTGACATTAGGGGGATTGCTTCATTCACTCCAGAAAGGAATAAGGACCTGTCCTCCAGTTAAGTCTGGTTACAAAAACTGGAAAGAAGTACATACTGACATAAAAGATCAACTGTTGAGAATAAGAAAAGAAGCTACAAGCACATAACGCAGGAAAGGAAATAAGAGCAAAGGACGACATTTAAGCCTGGAGATCCTCATCTACTCCAACTCTTAAAGGATCTCCAGGCTTAACCGGAGGACGTGCTCTTATTCCTTTCCGAAGTGAATGAACTCAGCACACCAACTGCTCTTACACCTTCTCGAAGTGAATAAAATCATTACAATAGAGCATAACCCATCATTAAGCAGTAGCCAATTGACCCTACAACGCCGCAGTACGAAGTGCCGTGCTTACCGCCGTCGGAACCACCGATCCGTGATTTTCACCTGCATACTCACGGAATTGTACATTCAGTCCATGTGCCTGCAGTGGAGCAAGCCGTTCCGCCAGTGCACAGGCATTTTGCAGCATATGAAATGGAGCATCACTCTCCAGTTCACCTGCCGCAATCAGCAGATGATGCTTCCGGACTTCGGTACGCAGCCGCGCGGCAAACTGCTGCTCTTCTTCGGCGATTTGCGGCTGTCCCCAGTGCAATGAGGGACTGATAGAGACATAATTGCGAAAAGATTCCGGCGAGCTGAACAGCACATGCAGCGTGAATAATCCGCCAAAGGAATGCCCAAACAGCGTCTGATGATCCGTATTAACCGGCAGCAGACTTTCAACCTTGGGCTTCAATACCTGATTGATAAAGCGCAAAAAGTAATCCGCTCCGCCATATTCCGGCCAGGGCAGTCCATCACGGGAAGGTGGCAGATTATCGACGGGTACAGGTAGAGTATAGTCGTAATGCCGCTCCGAGGAGGTAGGCAATTCAGACGGGTAGCCGATGCCGACGATAATAGAAGGGGTCACACGGGTCTTCTCCTTGCGGCGGCATTGGGCACGTTCGGCCTCCAGTAGAGTAGTGAAGACAGCATGACCATCCAAAGCATAGACGACTGGATAACCTTCTTGCGGGGCTTCCAGATCCGGGATGGACACCATGATCCGGTAATCCCGTCCTTCGGCAGAGCGCAGATCGAACTGCATCGTTCCACGCAGTCGAACTTCCGGATATATAGGCTGATTCGAAGAATAGATAGAGTAAGCAGATTGTTCAGACATTAAATAATACGCCTCCTGTTCATACGGATCGATGATTGCTGTATAGCTGCAGCAGCCGCAGAATGATCTGTATATTCTACCGGCAGTTATATAGCGAAATAAGCATAATTCCCAGTATAAAAGACCATTTCATCCTCTTCCATGAACAATATTCCGGCATAACATGGATAATCATCACCTTGAGCCCCTGTATCCATTGACGTGCCGGAGAGAAAAGGGTACATTGATCATATGCTTAATTGAGAATTATTATCAATAGGAAGTCGGATAAAGAAACATTAAACAAGAACCCATCAAATAAGAGCCATTTTCGCCTGATCAACAGACCTACCACATCTCTATAATATTGGAGCTCGATAGAACCGTTACCATAAAATAAAATGACCCTACCAATAAACATCAACCAAAGGAGGAACTTATGATGAACCGTATGCTGGATACCCGTTTGGTTCCTTCATTAGAGAGGGATCAGCATAGTTATCGTCCGTCTGTTCTTGCCAAGCTGGATGAGCTATCATTTCGACTGAGAGACGTGGAGAAAATTCGCCGCAGCAGTGCATTTCATCTTCCCCAGCAGTATACAACTACCTATATAATGATCGTGATCATGGAAGGAGAGGGCGTCCTCACCGATGAGCAGGGCAAGCGTAAAGTGCAGGCGCAGAGCGTACACTGGTTGGCTCCAGGAACCACGCTCGGTCTGCGTTCTTCAGGTCGTAAAGGAATCAGTCTGCTGCTGATCCGCTTTGACAGTTATATGGAACAGCAAGATGAGCTGCAGCGGCTGGACCAATCCGCCCAAGGCGAAAAAGACGATAGTTACTTTGCCTGCAATGTATCCGGTTCATGGTTGCTGCCTCTGTGCGAATCACTGTACGAACAATGGACAGCAGACAAATCCGGCAGCCGGGCACGGGCAGGAAGTCTGTTCGTTCAGATGCTCTGTGATCTACAAGAGCAGGAATCGGCTGCCGAAGGTGATATTCATATCCAGCTGCAGCGTACATATGCCTACATCGGACGGCATTACCGCGAACCCCTGACCCTGGATCAATTAGCCGATATGGCAGGGATCAGCCGCAATTACTACGTAAGCCTGTTCAAGAAATATTACGGGGAAAGTGTGATCCATTATATTACCCGGCTACGGATGGAAGAGGCCCGCAGGTTGATGACCAATCCGGAACTGCGATTGCGGGATATTGCGCATCAGATTGGTTATAATGACGAGTTTTATTTTAGCCGCAAATTCAAGCAGGAGACAGGCGTTACGCCATCTGCCTACATACGCAATCATCAGCGCAAGATTGCTTCTTATGATCCGGTCGTTACCGGTTATCTGCTGGCGATGGGCATTATTCCTTATGCAGCGCCACTGCATCCCAAATGGACCGGTCATGACAAGCGGCAGTATGCAGCAGACATTCCGGTCCATCTAAAAGTACAGCGCGCCAATACACAGTGGCGGGAAAATATCAGCATATTAACCAGCTGTCAGCCAGAGCTGATCATCGCACCGAATCATATCAGTTTGCAGGAGAAGCAGCTGCTGGAAAATATCGCTCCTGTGCACTATATGGATGCCTGGTCGACAGAATGGCAGGATCAGCTGCTGCAGTTGGCACGGCAGCTGGGAGAAGAGCAGCAGGCACAGCGCTGGCTGGATCGTTATCACGAGCAGAACGGGCAGATCCGGCGACAACTGGCCGAGCAGGGATTACCGGGACAAGTATTATTTGTTCGTTACTGGAAAGGTCACTTCTATTCCTGCCGACTAACCGAAGCAGGACGTATGCTGCGCGAGGATCTGCAGTTGAATCTGCTCTCATTAACCGGGAATGATGATGAAGAGCATGAAGATCTTCCTTTTACACTGGAACAGATTACCCGCGCCGACGCAGACCGTATACTGCTACTGATCTGTCAGGAGAGCGAGACCCTGCTCCACTGGAAAGAACTGATCCAACAGCCGAGCTGGCAATCCATGCAGGCGGTCAGACAGGAACATGTTCATATCCTGAGCTCCGATCCATGGCGGGACTGCTCACCGGAAGCATACAAACGGATGGCACAGCAGGCATTGACGGTATTCACAGACAATCGTCCATGAGTTTTGTGAAGATTGTCCATGTTCCTGCCGGACAATCCATACTATGATTTCTATTGAGAATCATTATCATCAATTGATATCAATGTCCAAAAAGGAGTGCATATACCCAATGAATTCAAGTTCCTCTACACATCGCAAGACGGGCAGATGGTCTGTCCTGATTATACTGCTACTCACCGCTCTGCTCGTATCCGCCTGTGGCAGCAGCCAGGCAACCTCTACATCAGCAGCCGGCACAGCTACCAGCGAGAACAGTTCCGGAGAGCAGCGTACTATCACTTACTTGGGCAAAGAATATACGGTTCCTGCAACGGCAGAACGTATCGTCATTACCGGCTCCATGGAAGCGATGGAAGATGCCTTGCTGCTGGATGTACATCCGGTTGGTGCAATTACATATAGCGGCAAGTTCCCCGAGAAATTCGCTTCGATTACCGACCAAGCGGAATCAATCGGGGAGAAGACCGAGCCGAACTTTGAGACGATTCTGTCCCTCAAGCCCGATGTGATCCTCGGTACCACCAAATTCGACGCACCAGTTGTGGAGCAGCTGAACAAGATTGCCCCAACGATTCAGGTATCGCATATCTCCGATAACTGGCAGGATAATCTGAAGCTGATGGGTGAGCTGACCGGCAAGTCCAAAGAAGCCCAGACCGCGATCACTACTTACCAGCAGGATGTAGCCACTGCCAAAGCCGAGTTGAAAGACAAAATGAAAGATAAAACCGTACTGGCTGTCCGTATCCGTCAGGGTTCTGTCTGTGTATATCCATCCAATGTATTTGTAAATGCTGCGCTGTATGAAGATGTAGGTCTGAATGTACCGGATATTATCCAACAGACCAAAGCCCAGCAAGAAATTTCAATTGAGCAGTTTGCCCAGATCAATCCGGACTATGTGTTTATCCAGTTCTCTACAGATGAGAACCCAGACACCCCAGCAGCACTGGAAGACCTGAAGAAGAACCCAATCCTGAGCAAAACGAAAGCTTTCCAGGAAGGACATGTTTATGTCAATGTCATTGATCCGCTGTCCGAAGGCGGTCCGGCATGGAGCCGTGATCAATTCCTCAAAGCAGCTGTGAAGGAACTGAGTCAATAATGAGCGGCATCCGCAAGTGGTATCCGCTGATCCTGATAGTGAGCGCTCCCCTCCTGGTGGCGCTCACTATTTCCATTTCTATCTTGTATGGTGCCAAGGATATGGATGCTCAGACGATTATCCAGGCATTATTTCATTTTGATCCGAATCAAATCGATCATCAGATCATTATGCAGTCCCGGCTGCCGCGTGAGATTGGTACGATGCTGATCGGTGCCTTTCTGGCTGTCTCGGGAGCATTGATGCAGGGTATGACACGCAATTATCTGGCTTCACCATCGATCATGGGTGTCTCGGATGGATCGGTCCTGATGATTACACTGTGCATGATTCTACTGCCTGGCGCTTCTTCGCTAACGATGATCGTGTATTCGCTTATCGGATCGGCGATAGGAGCCGGTATTGTGTTCGGGCTGGCATGGCTACTGCCGAACGGTACATCACCGGTACGGATGGCCATACTGGGTACGATTATCGGTACATTTATGAGCGGAGTGGCGGAAGCGGCTGCAACGTATTTTCAGGTGTCCCAATCGGTGAGCTTCTGGTATAACGCCCGACTGGATCAGATCGATCCGGTGATGATTCGGATGATTATTCCGTTTGCTATCGCGGGGATGCTGCTGGCGTTGATATTGGCTCGTTCGATTACCGTGCTATCCATGGGTGACGAGATCGCGGCGGGGCTGGGTCAGCGAACCGGTCTGATCAAAGGATTATCCATGCTCGCTGTGGTGCTGCTGACCGGCGTATCTGTAGCACTGGCAGGCAAGATTGCCTTTGTCGGTCTGCTCGTGCCGCATATGACCCGTTATCTGGTCGGTGTGGATTATCGCCGGGTCATCCCATGCAGTGCGCTGTTTGGAGGGATTTTCCTCGGCTGGTGCGATATTTTGAGCCGCTGGGTTAATGCTCCGTTCGAGACGCCGATTGGCGTTATTACCGCTTTGTTTGGTGTACCATTCTTCCTTTACCTGATTCGCCGGAAAGGAGGAAAAACCAATGAAAACTGATTCCATACGGCGTCTGCTGCTGGTTGTATGTGGTCTACTGCTACTCATCCTGACGACATTTTATATCAGTCTGACCAATGGTACATTCGATTTGTCGGTTGGGGATATTGTAAAGACGCTGCTGCGTGTGGATCCAGTGGCAGCACACGATCTGGTAATCTTTGATTTCCGGCTGCCCCGAATCGTGCTGGCGATGTTGATCGGACTGGGGCTTGGTATTGCAGGAGCAGTTATTCAGGGCGTGACCCGTAACGGACTGGCCGATCCGGGAATGCTCGGTATCAATGCAGGAGCGAGTATGGCCGTGGTATTGTTTATGCTGATCTTTAAGCAGTCGCTGGAGCTTACCGGTTGGCTCGCTTTTATGGCGATGCCGCTGTTTGGATTATGCGGAGGAGTTGCGGCGGTGATCCTGATCTTCTGGTTTGCCCGGAGCAATGGTCGTTTGGAGCCGCAGCAGTTGATTCTGGTCGGAATAGCCGTCAGTTCGGGATTCTCGGCAGTCACGTTATATCTTTCTCTACGCATGAACCCGGATGACTTTGAAGCGGCAGCCGTCTGGCTGGCAGGGAGTCTGCATAGTGCTAACTGGGAGTATATTACTGCGATGCTGCCCTGGCTGTTGATTCTGATTCCGTACATCTGGCGCAAGTCATCGCTGCTCGATGTGATGCAGCTGCATGATGAGACGGCACTCAGTCTGGGGGTACCTCTCACTGCCCAGCGTCAGCGGCTGATCCTCGCTGCTGTCGGTCTGGTAGCCGCCTGTGTATCCGTATCGGGCGGGATCGGATTTGTCGGTTTGATCGCTCCGCATATTGCGAGACGACTCGTCGGACTACATCATTCACGGCTGCTGCCGATTAGCGGACTGGTCGGCATGCTGATGGTCGTGCTCGGTGATCTAATTGGCAAGACGATCTTTGCGCCGGCTCAGCTGGCAGCAGGGATTGTAATCTCGATTATTGGCGTGCCCTATTTTGTATATTTGCTGTTCCGCAGCCGGACATAAATATAGTATGATCTAATTTTGTTATTATAGATGACAGATATTGAATGAACAGGAGCATACTAATGTACACCATTACAATAAATCCATTAGTGGGTATAGGTTCTATTCAGCTGGGGATGACTGAAATGCAAGTTCAACAAGAACTCCAGAATGCCCCATGGATTAACAACGAAGAATTGTTACAGACGTTTGAATATGACTCCAATAATCGGCTGAAATTCATAGAGATGAATAACCCTTTTGACTCAGCCGGGTTCAAACTACTATACAAGGATTTGGATCTTTTCAATACCACAGCTGAGGATATCGTAAGCACTATTCGTATCCATACATCATTTGTAAATAATATGGAAGCCGAGCTGGGATATACTTTCTTTTTCAGAGAAATTGGACTTTCCTTGTGGAGGGCTAATGTTATGACAGACGCCATCATTAACTCGCCGGAATTTCTTGCAGAAGTACTTCCGGAAAATTTGGAAGATGAGAAGAGAAATTTATATTTTGCCACTATTGCTGTTACCATACCTTCTTATTACGATTAATGATGCCACACAAGAAAATGAAGAAAAGCCACCGATTGCAGGGTTGATACCCCGGTCCGGTGGCTTTTTGGTATAGAGATTATTTATAAATGATCTCGCTTTATGTGCTTCTGTTATCATTACTGATTTGAGGTATGGAAAGTATTCCGTTATTCCTTAATCCAGCAGTCCAACCATTTGCAGACCATGTAGAATGCCATCTTCATCTACATTTTTGGTGACATGTCTGGCAGCTGCTTTGGCTTCCTCTTCACCGTTACCCATGGCAACACTGTTATAAATCTGCTTGAGCATCTCTACATCGTTCAGCCCATCACCGAATGCATACTGGCGTTCCCGCGGGAATCCCAGCTTGTCGGTGATTTTGGAAATGCCGTTGGCTTTGGAACCGCCGGAAGGCAATACATCGACCGACATCGGATGCCAGCGGATAAAGTCAAAGTCTTTGAAATCCGCTTCATACTGCTGCTCGGCACCTTCCAGGCAGAACAGCAGGCACTGGTAAATGTCACGATTTTGATAATACGAAGGGTCAAAGCTCGGGAATTTGCCGACCTGTAGTGTCTTGATGCTGGTCGTAATATATTCATGATCTTCCGGTACATTGGAATGCATATCGTCCGCATCCATATATACGATCGGATTTTCTTTTTCAATCGCTGTTTCGGTCAGCGTCTTCAGCGCGTCCGGATTCAGCGGATTGGTATAAATAACTTCACCGCGCAGTACAACATACTGTCCGTTGTAGCTGACATACGTATCAATTTCCAGCTCTTTGCGAATATCTTCAAACATAAAAGGCGCGCGTCCGGTAGCAATGGCTACTTCGTGTCCGCGTTCACGCAGATCGAAGATGGCCTTTTTGGTGGAAGCGGGGATTTCTTTGTTATGATCCAGCAGGGTTCCGTCAATATCGAAGAAAATAATGCTCTGTTCAGACATGGGCAGCTCCTATCCACTTATCTATATTTGTCATACGAAGAGGGTATTCCGCAGAATACCCACATATATTCCCATTATAGCAAGGAGAGAGTGTGCTTGTCCCGTTATTGAACGAATTGATTCGATCATTGCTGCTGACAAGCGGATACAGCTATTGGACCTTTTGCTGAGTAAACACGTTCAGTCTATGGCGGGTAGCTTCACAGGGATCAGCTTGATATTTGCTCCCGGATTCTTTCTACAGGTTCGATAGTTTCCGTCGCAGCTGCAGGACGGGTGAGCCGGGATGTTGCCTGAAAAAACAGATTCAGCACAATCGCGGACAGACTGCCTGTAATCGTACCATCGCTGACAATAATGCGGAGCGCAGAAGGCAGACCAGCGAACAGCTCCGGCACGACCGTAGCGCCGATGCCCAGCGAGATCGAGCAGGCGACAACAAGCAGATTGCGCTGTTCCTGAAAATTCACTTCGGTCAGCATACGGATACCGGAGGCGACGACCATACCGAACAGTACCACCGTAGCGCCGCCCAGCACCGCCGCAGGAATTACTGTAGCCAGTGCTGCAATCTTGGGCACCAGACCGAGTACTACCAGAATCCCCGAAGCCATTACGATCACATTGCGCGTCTTGACCCGGGACAGCTCGACCAGACCTACATTCTGGGCGAATGTATTATACGGAAAAGCATTGAACAATCCGCCCAGCACAATCGCAATCCCTTCTGTACGATAGCCGCGGGTCATGTCCTGTGGAGTAAGCTTCTGATCACAGACACGTCCAAGAGCGAGAAATACGCCGGTCGATTCAACGATAATGACCATGCAGACGATGATCATTGTCAGAATAGGAGCAATCCGAAACTCCGGCATGCCAAAGGCGAAAAACTGCGGCAGATGGAACCAGGACGCTTCGCTGACCGCTGCCAGGTTTACTTTGCCCATCAGGGCAGCTACTATCGTACCTGCTAAAATCCCGATCAATACCGACAGTGAGCGCATAAATCCGGTGAAGAATCGATTGATGATCAGAATGAGTGCCAGTACGCCAAAGGAAAGCAGCAAATTGTGCAGACTGCCGAATTCGGGACTGGTGGCTCCGCCTGCCATATTTTTGATGCCGGTGGGGATTAGCGAGAGACCGATGACTACAACGACTGTACCGGTCACAACCGGCGGGAACAATTTGATCATTTTCCCGAACCATCCGGCAAAGACGGCTACAAACAAACCGGCTGCTATAATCGCCCCATAGATCGCCCCCAGACCGTACTGGTTACCGATACCAATCATGGGCGTAATAGCGACAAAGGAGCTGCCCAGCATTACCGGCAGCCCAATACCCAGATACCGGGTCTTCCATGCCTGCAGCAGCGTAGCGATCCCGCAGGTCAGCAGATCGATAGCTACCAGATAGGAAAGCTGCTCTCCCGTCAGATTAAGCGCTCGTCCAACGAGCAGGGGTACCAGAATCGCTCCGGCGTACATCGCCAGTACATGCTGCAGTCCGAGTGAGAAAATTCTTCCTCCGCGCGCCTTGTTCTCCATCATATCCGCCCCTTTTGTAGATAAATTAAATGCCATGTCAACAAAGTTGATCTGAATAATTTCTGATTTAACGTTATCTTAGAGGTTGTGTGAGGATTTGAAGAGATATTTTTAATAATTTTGGAAATAAATATAACTTAACAGGATTAGACTATGCATAAATATAACTATTATGTTAATTAATATTACATATAAAATATATGATGATTTTTGCATTGATCAATGAACGGATTATCTAGTGTACGCGTCGGCAAAGCTGGAAAATAAAGGCTCTGTTATTTAAACAGATAAACCGGATTTGTGAACAGCGTCTGTAACCGCAGAATTCTATAATAGAAACAACCTGCTGGAATAAGCCCAAGTGCTTATCTGACAGGAGACAGCCTAGTGAACAAGCGCAATCCAGCAGAGAAGGAGGATGGTCGTTGTAACAATGGACAATATCAGTTACACCTACTATTGTAAGCGTTATCATATTACCCACTACTATTCGAGGAGAGTGAATAACGTATGAGAGAAAGGCAGCATTCATGGGCAGTGAAGACACTGGCAGTAGCACTGGGTATTGCGCTGGTGCTTCCGACTGGGGGATTATCCGCCGCTGATCCGGTAAGCGTGCAGAGTAGCAGTCATTCGCAGCGAGGAGTACAACTGGAGAGTCTGGATCGCGGATTGGTCGCAGCCAAGACCGGCGATGGAATATTTATCAGCTGGCGTCTGCTCGGCAATGAAGTCAGTGGTTATTCCAAAACAGGCCTGACGGGTACAGACTTTGCTTTGTATCGCAACGGCAAGTTCGTCACCGTTATAAAAGACAGTACCAATTATCTGGATCGCCAGGGTTCTGTCAAAGACAGTTATCGTGTCCTGCCTCTGTCTGCACGGGGTTCCGGCAGTAATAACAGCAGTGCTTCGCTGACAACAGATGCTACCGCAGATCAGGTAAGTGATGATGTCTACCAGCAAGAGGCTATGCAGCAGGCAAGTGCAGGTCAGGGCGGAGATGCGGCTACATATCGTGCACAGACCGATGAAGGCTCTGCCCAGCTGAAGCAGTATGCTGCCGACTATGGCATCAGTGCTGCGAGTCTGAGCCGACCGAATAAGCAAAAGTGGAGCCCTCCGGCAACAGTATGGAATGATACCTATTATGATCTGCCGCTGCAGAAACCGGCGGATGGCGTAACTCCGGCAGGTGAAGCTTATACGTATTCAGCCAACGATATGAGTGTAGGTGATGTAGATGGTGACGGAGAGTATGAATATTTCGTCAAATGGTATCCGTCCAATGCCAAGGATGTCTCCCAAAAAGGATACACCGGCAATACGTACATTGATGCGTATCGACTTGATGGAACCCTGCTGTACCGGATTGATCTGGGAGTGAATATCCGCTCGGGAGCGCATTATACCCAGTTCCTTGTTTATGACTTTGACGGGAATGGCAAAGCCGAACTGATGATGAAGACCGCACCGGGAACCAAGATCACCCGTTATGGTAAACGCGGCAATGTCGTCTCCGAGCAGTACATTTCCCTTCCCAAGGAAGATCGTCAAGCCGGCTACTCCAACAGTGATGACTACCGGATGAGCAGTACGGATTATTATGATCATGTGGTGCAGATGTTCCAGAACTGGAGCGAGCATCCTGAAGTGAAGAATGGTCACTGGCCGAAGACACTGGAAGAATGCTTTGGTATCGCACCGAAGTATCAGTATCCGTTGTCCCTCCAAGATGCCAAAGCGCTGACGGATTACTTTATGGATGTCTATGCTCCTGCCCGCAGTACGCGTAACAATCTGCGCGATTTTGAAGGTTTTATCGTAAAGGGTCCGGAATACATGACTGTATTCAAAGGACGCAGCGGCAAGGAAGAAGACACGGTTCGTTACGAGCCGGAGCGCACAGATGATGGACTGATGTGGGGAGATTATGCAATGGCCCGCATTGAGCCGGGCAACCGTGTGGACCGTTTCCTCGCGACTGTCGCCTATGTTAATGGCAAGACCCCATCTGCTGTATTCGCACGCGGTTATTATACCCGTGCAGCACTTGTCTCCTACAACTGGGATGGCAAGAAAATTGGCAAGGACTGGACAGCCGATAGCGGCTGGGCGATCATGAGCAACCCGTTCAATGATGGACCACATGGTCGTGACGGTACCGATCCGGATCTGGGACCGCTGGCTGGGCAAGGTGCCCACTCGCTGACCGCAGCGGATGTGGATGGTGACGGCAAAGATGAGATCGTCTATGGTTCCGGGACAGTCGACAATGACGGCAGCCTGCTGTACAGCTCGACAGACGTGATGCCGGCAGGCAGTGCCATACCTGGACAGATTGCCAAGCTGGGTCATGGCGATGCACTGCATGTGTCCGATCTGGACCCATCGCATCCAGGCATGGAGATCTATATGGTACATGAAGGCGGAACGTATGCACCTTATGGTTATGCCATGCGCGATGCAGCGACCGGCAAAGTGCTGTTTGGTGCTTATAGTGGCAAGGATACCGGTCGCGGCATGGTCGGCGATATCGATCCTACCCGCCCGGGTCTGGAAGCATGGGCGACCGATCTGCGTACAGCCAGTGGTGAGCTGATTGGCCGCAGCGCACCGGGTACGAATATGAATATCAAATGGAGCGCAGATATGACGACCCAGGTCGTAGATGGTGCACTGGAAGTAACGCCAAGTATCCAGAACTGGCAAAAGGGACCGGTGCTCGTAGCCAATGGTACTCTGACGAATAACGGTACCAAAGGCAATCCGTCGTTGGTCGCGGACATTTTCGGAGACTGGCGTGAAGAGCTGCTGCTGCGCACGGCAGACAGTTCGGCGATCCGTATCTATCTCAGTACCGAAGTGACCAACCACAAACTGTACACCCTGATGCATGATACCCAGTATCGCACAGGCATTGCACGCCAGAATACAGCCTACAACCAGCCAAGTTATACCAGCTTCTATCTGGCTTCCGATACAGATTGGTCACGGGTACCGAAGCCGGACTTTTATACACCGGGTCGCAAGTAAACGGGAATTCGCGAGATACACTTACTCCAGCAGTAGGATCGATCGTTTCGAATTCGGTAGATGTTTCCTGGCAATCAACTATAATATGCAATTGTAAATAGAAGTGCTGCATATTTGCAGGATAATCACGCAGTTACTAAACCCGATTACCCATATCGTATTGTGCCCTGTACAACGGTCTGCTGAATTCATAAAGCAGCTGATTGTACAGGGCTTTTTTGGATCTTTTTTCGGATGTTTTGCATCATCCTTTTTTATACTTGATAGGGAAGGTTTATCGGTCAACAACCGTACATAGCATAAGCTCACAAAATTATTTTCAGAAAATAGGTAATGAAAACGTCTATTTATGTCGAAATGAATAGTATATGAAA
Source organism: Paenibacillus shenyangensis (assembly GCF_000346635.1). Classification (NCBI taxonomy): domain Bacteria; kingdom Bacillati; phylum Bacillota; class Bacilli; order Caryophanales; family Paenibacillaceae; genus Paenibacillus; species Paenibacillus shenyangensis. The sequence continues at coordinate 60,471 of NZ_AOIG01000005.1, read as the reverse complement.
AGTTGTAGTGACAACTAATAATTGAGAATTAGGAACGATGGAGGAACAAGAACTGTGAGAATGACTGTACGTGCCAAATTATTAAGTGGGTTTGCCGGTATGATGGTGTTGATACTGATTCTGGGCGTGCTCGTATCGATACGACTGGATTCGATAGGAGATAATGCTACAGATATCCAAAGTAACAGCATCCCCAGTCTGGTATCCCTTTATCAGATCAATGATGAAGTAACCGATGTAGAGAATCTCGTGCTGCGCAGTATTATTGAGCAAGACGATACAGCTATGCAGCAGATTAATTCGGAGATCAACAGCACAAGCGCCAGTATTGCCAAGAATATGCAGCTGTATGAGGCGGATCTGTCCGATGATCAGGAGATCCAGATGTATAATTCCTTTAAGAAAAGCTGGACCAGTTATACGGCTACCATTCCGCAGATTACAGCTGCTTCCGATGCCAATAACGATACACTGGCTATGAGTCTGCAGCAGGATGCGTCACCGATGCTGGAATCCATGAATGAAGTACTAAGCAAACTGGTCGATCATAATGTAAATGATGTGACAGGTTCAGCAGATGAACAACTGAGCGAGTTTAATCTGGCCCGCTTGATAACATGGGCTGCGGTGATTGCAGCGATCGTAATCGGAAGCATACTTGCTTTGGTGATTTCGCGCATGATCATTCGTCCACTGCACCAGATGCTGGATCAGGTCAACTATATTGCCGAGGGCGATCTGACCCGCACATCCGAACTGCCGATTGATGTAAAGGATGAATTGGGCGATCTGGCCAAAGGACTGCAGAATATGGGTCATTCCCTGAACAGAGTCATTACCGAAGTAAATGAAACGTCCCAGCGACTTAATGGCTCTGCCGAAGAATTGACTGCTATTGCCGAAGAGAATGCTTCAACTTCTGCCCATACGACCGAGTCACTGGTCTCCATGGCTGACCGTTCTGCCGATCAGGCGAGCCAATCGGAGCAGGGAGCCATACTGGTACAGGAAATCTCCGCCAATATCCAGGAGATCGATAACCGGATGGAACAGGTGAGCCAGTCTGCCCAGACAGCTGCCGACCATTCGATTAACGGAACGGGCGTGGTCACCGAAGCAGCCGGACGAATGGAGACGGCCCAGGCACGAATGAATGAAATGAACGGCGTAGTGAATGAGCTGAGAAGCCGCTCACAGGAGATCGGCAGTATCGTCGGCATTATTACCGGCATCGCCGGACAGACCAATCTGCTCGCTCTGAATGCCGCTATCGAAGCCGCGCGAGCTGGAGAACATGGCAAAGGATTCGCAGTTGTTGCCGCCGAAGTGCAGAAGCTGGCCGAGCAGTCCTCCACGTCTGCCGGGCAGATCGTCAGCATGATCGAATCGATCCAGCAGGATACGGATCGTCTTCATCAAGCCATGGATATGACGGCCGAGCAGATTCTGAGCGGTACTGAATCCATGAGAACGACCGGCGCTTTATTTGAAGATATCAAACAGTCGGTTAATGAAGTAGCTATGCAGAGCCGTGAAGCGGCACAGCTGTCGGGCAGCGTTAACCGAAGCGCTACAGCAATGGAACAATCTATCACCGGCATTGTTCAAAGTGTAGAATATTCCTCAGATGAGATTCAGAAAATCTCAGCCGCTTCGGAGCAGCAGTCTGCATCCATGCACGAACTGTCTTCCAGTGCTTCGGCTTTGTCCGAGATGGCTGAAGAGATGAATCGGATTGTAGATCGATTCAAGCTATAATCGAAGCTTCTATTGTTCATTTTGAATTCATATAAAAGCAATATAAAAAAGCCCTGCAGCCAGCAGATGTATTCTGCCGGTTATGCAGGGCTTTTTGTGTTGGGGCTGACTAGAATGGTTTCACTTCAGAATAATAATGATAGCAGCAAAATCTCATACAATGGTGCTGATAAATTACCAGCCTACCCGTACAATTAATCCTTTTGGATCACCGACTTCCAGATAGGCAGCCTGCTGATTATAATCATCATAGGCGAATCCATAAGCAAGGCGGTCGATACTGTGATCATGCCAAAACTTGGCATAATAGTTGGCAGGCGCTGCCTGGTAATAGGCAGATACATTATTCCAGTTCGCCTGATTCTCATAGACATGGCGGTTGATCGCAGAACAGATACCAGGCGATTCCTGCAGTCTGCCATTGCAGAGTAGAATCTCCTGCGTGTTATAGCCGCCACCGTAGCTGCCAAAGTAATTGGCATTCGCACCACCGGCTTTGAATGATCCATGGATCGGTGCTACGATTCGGTAGGGTGCCTGCATATCAGCCAGTGAGCGGAAGGCTGCAGGCACTTCACCGCGATACTTACTGAAGATACTCGCACGTGTCTCGGATTCCAGTTCGCCCACCGTACGGTCATAATTGCCCGCACGATTCACCAGACGATGTTGCAATGGGAATCCGAATCCATCAACACGAGTCGTATTGCCATGGTAACCGGTGTTATCTACTGTAAATTCTACAAAGTCAAAATAAACATCCAGATTCGGATCGGTTGGGTTGTTGATATCCGGTCCGGCAAATCCATCATTGAAAGTCTTAATATAACAAGGCGAACCCACACAAATAAACATGCGTCCGGAATCCATTTTCGGTAGGCTTACCCATTCGGCCTGGCTGATGGTACTATAGATATTGGCATAGTTGACACTGTTTTTGGTCAGATGTCCGGGAGCGTCATTCAGCGCTGCGGAGATAGGCTGCAGTTGGCCTGTGCTGGTCAGGTAGCTCCACTGCTTGGTCTCGGGATTAATGCCCAGGATGCCCCAATAGACACGATTGTCCGGATAGGCTCCATTAGTGGCATTCATGACTTTGAACGTCATGACGCCCTTGCCGGAAGGCGCAGGGATGGAGGAAGCCGGTATGGAACCGACCGAAGGTGCAGCAGCAGAGACAGAAGTGGTAGAGAGCGGAGACAATCCGCACACCATGATCAGAACAGCGAGCAATACATACTTGAAGACCGAATTTCTCATAAACTACCTCCTTATTTTGTATACGCTTTCAGATGCATGTTTAATTATTACAATATATGGAATTGGATTCAATCAAAAACCGTGTGCATTTCTCAGGAAAGCATGTGCATTTTTCAGTCTCCTGCTTCTGCTCTGAAGGAGAGCGAAGTTTCCATCCGGTTGTTGCTGCAGAAAGAGAAAGTTATACTTGAGAATCAAGATCTATCATTAAATGAGATTTCCCCAAAAAAGGAGGAGCAATTGATGAAACGTTTTGTCGATCCTTTGTTTGAGCCGTACTCTGTTCCCTATATACTGGCCCGAAAGGGCAGTATCGTGGTGAAATGTCCCAAATGCCAAAGTGCTGCCTATATCGGAGCCGATTCCAATAGAGAGAACATCGAGCTTTTTTGTCATTCCTGCTTTTACCGGAAGCTGGCGGAACCGGATTATACGTATTCTGCTGCAGCGATCTGCACAGCTTGCGAATGCTGGTTCAACGAACCGGTCAAAGATGAACGTCAATTTACCCAAAAACATGTACATATTATTTGTCCGGCATGCCATACGGATAATATCGTAGAGCTCCACAAACGAGAAAGTTCCGTCTGGACAGGATCGGACATACGTAATGGACGCGATCCCTTTTTCGATCAGGAATTGTATTTCCTTGATTATTATCGCGGCAAGATGGTCTGGGCGGTTAACCGGGAGCATCTTACCTATCTAATCGACTATATTGCAGCGAGTTTACGCGAAAGGCCGAATTCCAGCCATGTACGTACCGCTTCCTACCGGCTGCCCAAGTATATGAAAGAGGCCAAAAATCGCAATGACTTGATTCGTCTGCTGCAGCGTATGCAGCGAAAAAAATGAGTGTCTCTGACCAATGGACAGACTGCCTTCCAGGATAAACCGCTATCATGGAGCACTACAAATGACAGGTCAAAAAAATCTATATTTTTATATAAGTTTCATTTGCTTTTTCATGTTGAAAGCAGTAAAATTTTAAACTTGAGTGTATATCGTGATGGCTGTCTAACTTCATTTCATAATCTGGAAATGATAGTAAAGATGGTTTGAAAAAACACACTAGATATAGTGTGTCAAGTGAATTATTTTTTTGAATAGTTTTCACCAGATAGGTAGCGTTCAAATAAGCCGGAATACATGGAGATTTTACTTGTTATCTGCTTTTTACGGCTATTTTGGATGCTGCTTTCTCGCTGGTTGGTCCTATTGACAACACTATATATAGCGTTTAATCTTAATCTCACGTTCTATATATTGCGTTACGGCTTGTTTTAAGATGCGGTATATGGGTAATCCTTGTTAAGAGAAACCAAGCTGATGTAGTAAGGCTTTGAGAGGCCTTGCTGCTCTAGGGCGGACGCAAGTTCATCACTGTTCTTTTTATAAAAAGAACAGTGATGAACACTATATATTGAGTGAGAAGGAGATGTCATCCCACATGCTGATTGCATATGATTCCAAGACAGGCAACGTCAAACGGTTTATCGGAAAATTGAAAAATGCATCGGTGCAGGCCGTACAGATTGAAGAGGCGCTGCAGCTGAATGAACCATTCGTATTGGTCACCTACACAACCGGCTTCGGTCAGGTTCCCGAGAAGGTGACTCATTTTCTGGAAAAAAACCATGGCCGTCTGCTTGGCGTAGCAGCCAGCGGCAACCGTAACTGGGGCGAGAACTTCGGCAAGAGTGCAGATTTGATATCGGAGCGCTACGGTGTTCCGGTCGTATATAAATTTGAACTATCCGGCACTACAGGAGACGCACAACGATTCGTACAGGAGGTAGAGAAAATTGCGGCATATTGAATTGAACAACCTATTGATGCAGCGTGATGATAACGGATTTTTCCGTTTGGATAAAGATAAAGAAGCAGTACAGGAATACATGAAGGAAGTGGATGAGAAGAGTATCCATTTCGCGGACACTTCGTCCAAAGTGCGTTACATGATCGACAACGATTACTATGAGGACATGTACCAGCATTACAATGAGCAGGCCGTGGAAGAAGTATATGCGATTACACACAGCTATAACTTCCAGTTCCCTTCCTATATGGCAGCTTCCAAGTTCTACAAGGACTACGCGGTAAAAACAAATGACCGTGCGAAGTACCTGGAGCACTATCCGGATCGTGTAGCCGTTGTAGCACTGCATCTCGGACGCGGTAATGCCGAAAATGCCAAGACGCTGGCACGTTCCATGATGGAACAGCGTCTGCAGCCGGCAACACCGACATTCCTGAATGCCGGCAAGAGTCGCCGTGGAGAGATGGTATCCTGTTTCCTGTTGGAAATGGATGATTCCCTGAACTCGATCAACTATGTACTGAATACCTGCATGCAGCTGTCCAAAATCGGCGGCGGTGTAGCGGTTAACCTGTCCAAGCTTCGTGGACGCGGCGAGCCAATCAAAGGCGTCGAAGGCGCAGCTAAAGGCATCATGCCTGTTCTGAAACTGATGGAGGATGCTTTCTCCTATGCCGACCAAATGGGTCAACGTAAAGGTTCCGGTGCAGCGTACTACAACATCTTCGGCTGGGATATCCTGGAGTTCCTGGACAGCAAGAAGATCAATGCGGACGAGCGTACTCGCCTGAAAACACTGTCGATCGGTCTGATCGTGCCTAACCGCTTCTACAAGCTGGCAGCCGATAACGAGCTGCTGCACGTATTTGCACCATACAGTGTATACAAAGCATACGGCAAGCACCTCGACGATCTGAACATCGACGAAATGTACGATACGCTGATGGCAGATGACCGTGTCAAGAAAAAACCAATCATGAGCGCACGTGATATGCTGACCAAAATTGCCAGCATCCAGCTGGAATCCGGCTATCCTTATATTATGAACAAAAGTAACGCCAACAAATTCCATGCCCTCAATGGCATCGGTTCGGTAAAAATGTCCAACCTGTGCACGGAGATTTTCCAGCTGCAGGAAACAACAGAAATCATGGACTATGGCGTAGATGATATTATCCGCCGCGATATCAGCTGTAACCTCGGTTCCCTGAATATCGTTAATGTTATGGAACTCGGCAAAATCCGTGAATCCGTACATGAAGGCATTATGGGTCTGACTTCGGTAAGTGACATGACTAATATCGCTAATGCACCGGGTGTAGCCAAAGCCAACCGTGAGATGCATTCTGTAGGTCTGGGCGTTATGAACCTGCACGGCTATCTGTCCAAAAACAAAATTGCCTACGAGAGCGAAGATGCAATCGACTTCGTACGTACTTTCTTCATGATGATGAACTATTACTCGTTGGAGAAGAGCATGGAGATTGCACGCGAGACTGGCAAAACATTCATGGACTTTGATAAATCTGACTATGCAAGTGGTGTGTACTTTGACCGTTATCTGGCGACCGACTATCGTCCGTCCAAGCCACGTGTACAAGAACTGTTTGGCAGCATGTACATCCCGACACCGGCAGACTGGCAGAACCTCAAAGCCGATGTAATGAAAAATGGTCTGTACCATGCCTACCGTCTGGCGATTGCGCCGACAGCAAGCATTTCCTATATCCAGAATGCAACATCCAGCGTAATGCCGATTGTAGAGCAGATCGAGACACGTACGTATGCGAACTCGACCACATACTATCCAATGCCATACATGCAGCAGGATAACTATTTCTACTACAAATCCGCTTACACTATGGATCAGTTCAAAGTTCTGGATCTGATCGCCGAGATCCAGCAGCACGTCGATCAAGGGATCTCTACAGTCCTGCACGTAAGCAGTGATGTAACGACCCGTCAATTGGCTCGCTACTATCTGTACGCAGCACACAAAGGCCTGAAATCCCTGTATTACACTCGTACCAAGCGTCTGACAGTTGAAGAGTGCATTAGCTGCTCCGTATAATATTCATCTATATACGATTTGATCTGCTTGATTCATACCGCTATCCGCTGCTTTTTATGAGCGTCTGCCCGGCATTACACTCCTTCATGAAGACACGGCTCGCAAAAGCCGATTCTACTGGGTCGGTGCACCTGGTGTGAGTATGCTCGGGATTCGCGAGAATTATCCAACGCCACTTGTGCAGCGTCAGCATTTTGCTTTTCGTGTAGAGCTGGAGGATTTGAGATCTGCCCATGAAGAACTGTCTCGTCTGGGAATATCGACAGAGAACTTTCATGGTGAAGATGCAGCGCAGTTAATGGTATTCCCATTTATGCCTGCCGTCTCGATTTACTTTGACGATCCGGATGGACATTCTATTGAATATCTGGCGATGCTGGACGATGAGCCAAGACCCGATCTGCCGATTATGTCCTGGCAAGAATGGGATCAGCTGCACAATCGTACAGAATCGTAAACTCTATCTATTGTGAATTAACATTCAAAACTATCTAACCCGCCACTGGCGTAAATATAAATATGGATCTTTACCTTGCAGTATGCATCAGAAGCGAACAACCCTTCTTCTTGCATACTGTAGTCTTGTTATGATAAAAACAGCTACTGTTTCACTACATAACGACAGGTAAGAGAAAGGGGCACAACACATGAGTGAGCCAATCAAAGCAGTCAACTGGAACCGTCCGGATGACGATTTTTCCCTGATGTTCTGGAACCAGAATATTATGCAGTTCTGGACAGACGACGAAATCCCGCTGTCCGATGACAAAATGTCCTGGATTCAGCTGAGCGATCTGGAACGTCAAACCTATATGAAAGTCCTCGGTGGACTGACCCTGCTGGATACGATTCAGGGTGGCATTGGTATGCCGCAAATCCTGGAGCATGTTGACGGCTTGCAGCGCAAAGCGGTACTGGGCTTTATGGCAATGATGGAGCAGATCCATGCCAAGTCCTATAGCAGTATTTTCACAACACTGTCTTCAACGGAAGAGATCGACGAGATCTTCAAATGGGTCGAAGAGCATCCACGTCTGCAGACCAAAGCGGAGACGATCCGTCAGTATTACACCAACATCAATTCTCCGAAAGAGCTGTTCCTGGCGATGGCTGCGTCTGTACTGCTGGAGAGCTATCTGTTCTATAGCGGTTTCTTCTATCCGCTGTACCTGGCGGGTCAAGGCAAAATGACCTGCAGTGGCGAGATCATTGACCTGATCCTGCGTGACGAGAGTATCCATGGTGTATACGTGGGTGTACTGGCACAGGAAATCTACAACGAGCTGGACGAATACGAGCAAAAAGACGCTTACGAGACACTGGAAGGCCTGTTCCGTTATCTGCATGAGAACGAAGAAGGCTATACAGCCGAGATCTACGATGCGATCGGCCTGACAGACGAAGTAAATGTGTTCCTGCGCTACAATGCCAACAAAGCATTCATGAATCTGGGCTTTGATCCGCTGTTCCCGGAAGAAGAAGTCAACCCGATTGTCTTCAACGGAATCAGCACACACACCAAACAGCATGACTTTTTCTCCAAAAAAGGAAATGGCTATGTACGTGCAATGAATGTAGAGCGTCTGACTGACGAGGATTTCAAATTCGATTTTTAATATAAACAAAGCCGATATAAAAACAGAGGACTTTCGTTTATTTTAGATATATACAGATAGAGATGATTTTCCAGAGATAAAAGGGTTAGTTACAGAGCAAAGCTTGACCATGCCATGCCTACCGCATAGATAAAGAGAGACACAGAACAACGGATGTATGGTATCGGAGGTATTTAAAAGGGGATAAGAGAAGGCTGTTTTGCTGCATATGATGCAGACAAGGCAGCCTTCTTACGTATGAACGCAAGTAAGACATGAGCGATCACAGGCTTCTTCGATAATAGTTATACAGCACAGAGATAGTGGGAAGGAATAGCGATTATACATACATGTACATATGAATAAAATGGATGTTTTGTAATCGTTCCCGGAAGCTTATACAATGAGTAACAACACTATTATTCACAGGGGGTAATGAGCATGGGAATGACAGGAATTTATTATGTAGAAAAAGAGAATTTGCAGACCGTTCTGGCTGGAGACCCCAGTCGACCCGACCTGGATATCGATAAAACATGGAGTCTGATCGCGGATATGTTTCCGGATATTCCATTTGTGCCGGTACAGGATCAGTATAAGATCGACAGCCAGTTGACCGAATTTGGTACTTTCTATCTGCCGCCACATCAGGTCGCCCAGATGGCTGAATCGATTCCAGTCGTACGCCAGCGTGAAGCACTGGAGCAGCGTATCGATTTTGACCGCTGGAAAGCCAGTAACCAGCAGAGCCCGGGTGATGTGGAAGACCATGCGATGATGATCTTTTTCTTTGCGATCAATGAAAACGATACGTATGAGGAGATCGTAGAAGACTATCTGATGCCGTATCTGAATCAGGTCTTTGATCTGTATCTGGATGCAGCCAGCAAAGGTCAAGGCATCGTGTTTGCTATTTTCTAGGGTAGTTTGGAAAGGGGATCGACAAGCAATGAAATCATTAAACAGCGTAGAGCAGGTGAGAGAAGAGATTCAAAGCAACCGCCTGCAGCTGCTTCTGCTCAAAATGCATAACTGCAGTGTCTGCGAGGCTGTTCAGCCCCAGACCGCAAAACTGCTGGAGGATTACCCACAGATTACCGGTGCCTATATCTATGTAGAAGAGGCACCAGAGCTGGCTTCCGAGTATCTAATCTTTACCTCACCCGTACTCATACTGTTTTATGAAGGCAAGGAAGTGTACAGGGCAGCACGCTTTATCCGTTTTGCCGAGCTGGAGCAGCAGCTGGAAGGCTATGCTTCACTGCTGGAATCATGATGTGAAGTGCTGAAAGAAGCGGCATAGACGCGTTCCATAATCACATAGCTTTTGCCACCGCGAACAAAAGAATCGCCGGTAGGAAGAAGACCGAATTTGCTATAGAATCCGGTCTTTTCGGTGCGCGCATTACAGTAAATACGCCGTACACCGGCTTGCTCGGCCTGCTGAATCACATACGCGAGCAGCTGGCTGCCGTAGCCTTGCCCCTGTTGGTGCGCCAGTGTAGCGAATTTGCGGAACTGGGCTTCATTGTTATCGATAAACAGAGAGAGCACCGATACGAGCTGACGATCCACAAACAATCCATAATGCGCACCCTGATCATCATTTTTCAATTGTACATAATCCAGCTCGCGATCCGGCCACATGACTTCATGACGAAGCTGCCAGGCTTGTTCTTTGGTAATCTGTTGAATGGGCATTAGAGATTCTCCTTTATTGGTAAATGAGATTGGTGAATTGGTAGGTAGATGCACGCATAGATATAGATATAGATATAGATATAGATATAGATATAGATATAGATCTGCTTGAGCGCTATATGCATCTATCGCTGCGGGAAGGGATTCTGCCGGCGACCTCCGGTTAAGAATGGATATTTGGAATGACCGCTTGCAGCGGACAATATCCATTCTTAAATATCGGTCTTCTGGCAGAATTCCCTTCCCTTCGCTATGTGCTGTTGCATCATGATAGTGACATTTCAAAGCGAATCTGAAGAGCGATAACATGGATAGACTGTTCTTTTTGGATGAGATATCTGGTATTTCGTAACTAGTGTCCCGTGTATTGTATCCGGTATTTCGTATTCGTATTTCGTTATTCTGTATCCTCGATTGTATTTCCTTCAAGCATAGAGCGGAGAAAAGAGAATTCTGCCAGCGCCCGACATTTAAAAATGGAGATCGACCGATATCATCGGTCATTCAGGCTCTTCATTTTTAACCGGAGGAAGCGGTAAAATCTCTTTGCACAGCGGATTGACCTTCAACGTACCCCTTCATCTTTTCAAAGATACAGTAACTCCACACATCCAATTTCTCTACAAATCCAGCCCACTCTTGCTGTATAGTTCATCTCATTTCATCTTATCCTAATAAAAAGTAAATCCCAGTCATTGACAATTGTCTTCAACTGTATTAATAATAGTAGTACAGTTAATACAGTGAAAGGGGGAAGCCCATGTTTGAACTGGATGTACGCAGTCGCAAGCCCATTTACGAACAGTTAATGGATAAAATCAAGGAAATGATTCTGTATGGCATTCTCAAGCCGGATGAACAGCTGCCTTCGGTACGCACATTGTCGGCACAGCTGACCGTCAATCCCAATACCATCCAGAAAGCGTACCGGGAGCTGGAAAGAGAAGGCTATATTTACTCCCAGGCAGGCAAAGGAAGCTTTGTGTCACCGACCCGGCAGCAGCCGAATAACGAACAGCTGACAGAGATGAAAGAGCGGCTGCTCAAGCTTTTTGCTGAAGCGATCTATCTTGGCTTTACCAAATCAGACATTGAAAAGCTGTATCAACAGACCATGGAAGAACAGGAGAGGGGGAAAAGCAGTGATTGAGATCAAGCAGTTGAGCAAGATTTTTGAAGGAGAACATGCTGTAGAAGAAGTATCTCTCACCGTACATAAAGGTTCGATTTTCGGATTGCTCGGTTCAAATGGTGCCGGCAAGACGACACTGCTCAAGACGGTAGCAGGTATTTACCGCGCAGACCGGGGACAAGTGCTGCTGGAAGGCCAGCCGATATATGAACATCCCGAGAGCAAGCAGCGAATGATTTTTTTGGCGGATCAACCTTATTTTTTTGCACAGACATCGATTCAGCAAATGGCGGTATTTTACCGGGCGATGTATCCCAATTGGGATGAACAGCGTTTCCAGCAGCTGGCTCAGGCATTCAAGACCATTCCACTCAAGCGTAAATTGCATCGTCTGTCCAAAGGTATGCAGCGTCAAGCTTCGCTGTGGCTGGCACTTAGCTGCAAGCCGGACGTGCTTATTCTGGACGAACCGATCGACGGACTTGATCCGGTGATGCGCAGACAGGTCAAGAATCTGATATTCCAGGAAGTAGCTGATCGTGAACTGACTGTGATCATCTCTTCGCATAATCTAAGGGAAATTGAGGATATGTGCGATCATGTAGGGATTATGCATCAGGGACGTCTATTGATTGAAAAAGAACTGGACGATCTCAAAGCCGCCAGCCACAAAATCCAGATCGCTTTCCGTGATCCAAGACATGAGCAGGCGATCTCCGGACTATTGGATATCCTGCATAAGGAAGAACGGGGTAGCGTAGGCACCTATATTATCAAAGGTACGGTCGAGCGCATTACCGAGGTTGTGCAAGCCTATCAGCCTTATGTATTCGACGTACTACCGATGACACTGGAAGAGATATTTATATACGAAATGGGGGATGCCGGTTATGACGTTCAACCACTACTTCTTTAACCGGGGATTATGGATGCATGCCTGGCGGCAAGGCGGCTGGATCGGGGTTATCTATTTGCTGCTGCTGATCTTTGCCGGACCGATGCAGCTGTTATCATCGAATTCAGCTTATGAATATCAAAAAGATACTCGAATCGTGAATTATCTGTTCCAAGAAGACGGAGAGATGGCAATTCTATTTGCTTTCATCATGTGCATATTGATGGCCGTTTTCTTGATGAGATTTATACAATCCAAGCGAGCGGCTGAGATGTTCCATAGTTTGCCTGTACGCAGAGATCAGCTACTTACGGTCTCACTGGTATCTGGACTTGGCATGTTGATTGTTCCAATATGGGTTACGGCTATTATTACTGGATCAATGGCAGGCAATCTGAATCATGTTGTTTTTACGGTTGATCAGGTAATCGACTGGGCTGTGTCTCTGACAGTTATTAGTTTATTTATCTTTACATTTACGTTATTTGTAGGAATGTGTATTGGTCAGTCCATCCTACAGATCATTGTTACAATTATATTATTTCTGCTTCCTAGTGGATTGAGTTTTCTTTATGTTCGATATTTTTCCAGATATCTTTATGGATATTATGATGGAGAACCTCGTTCGACTTTTATGACTGGTTGGTCTCCTATTGAAAAATTAATGAATGTATCTACAAATGGATTTAGTCAGCGAATTGGCTGGATATACCTTGTTATTTCCTTCGTACTAATTGGTCTAAGCTACTTGCTGTATAAGTTGCGTCCAACGGAGAAATCCACCCAGCCTATCGTATTCCGTTACTTTAATCCATTATTCCGTGTTGGAGTTACACTGTGCAGTGCATTATTAATCGGATTATATGGAATAACTTTTTTTGAAAAATGGGATGTTGTATGGTGCATAATCGGCGGAGTAATCGGTTATGTAGCAGCCGAAATGGTGCTTCGCAAAACCCGGCACGTATTTGATCGCAAATTGTGGTTGGGAATGGTCTTTTACGGAGTGATAGTTGCATTGTTCATCTATATCCCAGTGTCTCCACTGACTGGATACGAAACAAAAGTACCTGCACCAAATGATGTGAAATCTATATATATAGGCAATGATATTAGAAATGATCTATCTAATTACCCGACACATGGAATAGACATCGAGAAACCCAATCCTGATATGCTCTCTTCTAATCCTGATTATATTCAAAGTGTGATTCGGTTACATTCTCAGGTAGTAAAAGATAAACCTGATCCTGGAAGTAGAAACGATTATAACTATTATAACGTCAATGAACAAATACAAATAGCTTATATTATGAAGGATGGAAGTCATCTTTTAAGATCTTATATGATACCTAAGAGTGAAGAATACCAGCCATATCTTCAGCAAATTCAGCAATCCAAAGAATATAAAATGGCATTTTATAATCTCAGAGCGTTGGAGAAATCCGAAAGTGCAATAAAGATCAGAAACCCGGATAATCCAAAGCGTAAAATAGATATTATGGATCCGACTGAAATTCAACAGTTGAATCAGCTAATTATAAAAGAAAAGCTGGCAGTGAAAAACCCAAGAAACAATCCGATATACGGTAATACGTTAAATATGGTAATACAAATTTATAAAGACCCTTATTTTGGTAGAGAGTATTATTACAGCTGGAATCCTCAATTCAAGCCGACTGAGGAGTGGCTGAAAGAAAAAGGATACTGGAATCTGCTGATTACCAAGGTGGAAGATATTTCTGCTATTGTTATTATTCCGGATGAGCGGAATCAAAAAGAAATTGCAGTGGTCAATTATGCTGATTTATTCAAAAAATATCGTGGAACTTCTAAGCAGGTCGTAATCAGCAACAAAAACCAGATCAATGAATTGTTGAATCGAAGCGAGTCTGACGGTGGAAATGCAGGGCAGAGCTATATAATCAAGCTCAGATTCAAAGATGGAACAGGGGCATATCGCGTTCTAAACAAAGAAAGTATTACCCCGGAGATTTACAACATTCTCCCCAAGTAACATGTATCACTAAATATATATTTAAAATAGCAGTCATGTATTTTATGAATACACACTCTTTGACAGTTTTTTCAATCAAGAGAATATAATCTAGCACAGTAAAAGAAGAGGATCGCATTTACAGCTATCCTCTTCTTTTATTGCGTTGTTTTGAGTACAGTATTTTACCTTATGGCATTCTTTTTCTCAGACCGTGCCCAACCCTATCCTTATAACCCCCATAAACATGCAGAAATAACACCTCCGTTCCCTCTGATTATTGAACAAACAGAGCGGTTTATTGCATACCTCAGCACAAGCGTAATGATTATCATATTAATGTAAGCGCTTTTATAAAATAGAAAAGAGGGATGCAATTGAGAAATAAAGCAAAGCTTCAACGTCGAATGCCTTTTATGCTGCTGAGTATCATCACTTGTCTGGGAACGTTATTTGGTTATGGAGGAGCTTCAGCTGCATCATCGACGACGATTGTGCAGGATGCTACCCATGGCGTAACCAACAATTTCACTACCCCAGCCGTTACCCAGGATGTCTATACTCATCTGCCCACCATCTATCTGGCAGGCGATTCGACGGTACAGACTTACCGCGAGGCGCAGCGTCCGCAGGCAGGATGGGGACAGATGATCGGTCAGTATCTGGATGATTCTATTGCTGTCAGCAATCAGGCAATCGGTGGCAGAAGCTCCCGCTCTTTTATCGAGCAGGGACGACTGGATACGATTATCAGTCAGATTCAGCCGGGAGATTATCTGATGATCCAGTTCGGTCATAATGATGCTGACCGCAAGCCGGAACGATATACGCCTGTACAAGATTACCGCAACTACCTCAAAGTCTACATCCATGGTGCCCGCAGCAAAGGCGCAACTCCAATTCTGGTCACTCCGGTATCGAGAAGAGACTATAATGCTAGCGGTCAATTCAATGTCAGTTTCCCTGAATATGTAGCAGCAATGAAGCAGGTCGCCGCCGACACGCAGACATCGCTGCTTGATCTCAGTGCACGCAGTGTGGCCTGCTACAATTCGGTGGGTATAGAAGGAACTACTTCTATTTTCCTGCATGTACAGCCGGGTCTGTATCCTTATTTCCCAAATGGTGTTGTAGATAATACGCACTTCCAGGAATACGGAGCAATGCAGATTGCCGGGCTGGTAGCTGAAGGCATCCGGGACCTGGGGTTGCCACTGTCCGAGCATGTGCTGAATCCTGCTTCTAGCGCAGCTCAGTAAATGTAACCGATCACTCCACCATCCTGTCGCAGCATTAGTTAGCAGCTCTACTTGGTTACAGGCAGGATGCATCTAACAAAAAGGGCAGGCCTGTGTGGCTACTGTCCTTTTTGCTGCTGCCAGTCTATTCAAATACGTGTACATACCAATAGCAGAAAGTCTGATTTTTATTCGGTAATGTCATATAACATCGGTTCTTTCATTCTTCCTATTCCATCTACGGCTATCCATTATGAATGTATGATTTGCGAATAAATGAATTGTCAGTGCAGGAGAGTATACGTTAAAATACATTTAAAACCACGATATTCACCATTATTCCTGATGACACGTTGTATAGGCTGCTTTCTGCCCATTATCTCCTGATAGTATCATTATGCTCCATCTCTCTATTTATATGAACCTTATCCTGTGTTTCTGTAGTTCTATTCTCTAATCCCACTGTCGGTTCACTGCTGCTTTACTTGCTTACAACAATGTATCGATGTTCTCACTATTTAATGAACGTTGTCTGTCTAATCTTCCATTCTGTTAACTATCCATTATATTGATTTATGAAAGAGGGAAGCCCTTGCGTAATAGATTCTGGAATTCTGTTAATCGTCAGCAAGCTGTTAACCGTCGAAAAGCTGGTGACCATCGGAAGACTATTAACCGCTGGAGTTCGGTTAACCGTCGATTGGGTCCTGTTGTACTGCTCGGTATTATGATTGTGAGTCTATGGTTTGCGGTAGGGGCTTCTACAGGTACGAGTGCAGGACATGGACGGCCAGTGATTTATATAGCAGGCGACTCTACAGTACAGACCTATACGGATGCCCAGCGCCCACAGGCAGGGTGGGGACAGATGATTGGTCGTTACTTTGATCAGGGAGTTACCTTTCGCAATCACGCGATTAGCGGCCGCAGCACGCGAACATTTATCGAGCAGGGGAGACTGGACACGATTTGGCAGGAAATTCAGCCGGGGGATTATCTGCTGATCCAGTTTGGACATAATGATGCCAATCAGGCGAAGCCGGATCGTTATACACCGGTAGCAGATTACAAGAGTTATCTGCACCAGTACATTCAGGGAGCGCGTGATCATGGGGCCACGCCGATACTGATTACACCGATGGGGACGCGTACTCCGAATGCAGACGGACACTTTCAGATCAGCTTCCCCGAGTATGTAGCGGCGATGAAGCAGGTAGCGTCAGATACAGCTACACCGCTGCTGGACCTGAGTGCGAGCAGTGTCGCTTATTATAATTCGATTGGAGCAGAAGCAACCAAGCAGCTGTTTTTGTATACGGCTCCCGGACAATATCCTGCTTTTATAGCAGGCTCGGCAGACGATATTCATTTTCAGGAGTACGGGGCTGATCGGATAGCACGACTTGTAGCCGATGGTATCCGTGCGCTGTCTTTACTGATATCTACCCATGTACAATAAATGTCCGTATGCTACACGAATGTGAATATTTGTAATCATCAGCCTGTAGTTCAATTGTCCTTATTACAAGAATGTTATGTTCTTTTATCGTAATTATTTATATGCGATCTGATTATATTGTTTATGATGCTGCCAGCCAATCCGGTTGGTGGCTTTTATTTTTTGTGATACGAACTTCATCTAACTACGGATGTTTATTTATCTAGGCCAATTTTCATCCTATGATATTTTGATAAATAGCTATATTTTGATATTCCTGAAAATATACATAAAAAAATAGGTCGTTTTACCGATAATAGTACATATCAATGAGATGAAGCGGTAGTGAGTACAAAAGTGCGGATAATTAGTAAAGGCCTGACTAATATCAGCAGTATCCTATCGCCGGTTTGTTATGTATGTTACTCCAAGCCAGTTTGCAAGGCGGATAGCGTACCCGTTCCTAGCCGTCCCCTCAACTCTTATGTCAGTCAATATGCCGGGAGGATTTAATAGTGAAAATGTTTAAATTGAACAATTGGAGTCTTAGCACCAAGATGTTGTTACCAGCAGCAATTCTCGTCATTGCGCTGGTCGTCTTATCGGTGTTGGCGATCCGTAATATCGATAAAATGGGAGATAAGTTAATTACCTCTCTCTATACTGAAGCCTATCAGATCAATTATCTAGTATTGAATGCAGACCGTGATTATTACCAGGCGATGATTGCCGAATTCACACTGACAGGTCTTCAAAACGAGAGCGAAATTAAGATTCAGCAGGACAATTATAACGAAAATGTAAAGCAGACGTATGACCGTGTACAGCAGGCCAAAGTGATTATGGAGAAGAACCATGCTATATTCGAGAAATATACAGATCCCGAGACCAAAAAAAATGTATTCCAGCTAATTGAAGACTTTAATACCAATTACGAAGCATGGAAAAGTCAATTCAACTACGAAGAACATCGTTATGTGAATTCGACCGAATCTGGAGTGAAATTTGCAGCGTCGCGTCAGAATCTGGATCAAATTGAGAATATCATGGATCAGTACAGCAAGGACGCGATTGAAGAGAGTGCTGCTCTAAGCGGACAGATGCGTCTGGTTACGATTATTGAACTGGCTGCGATTCTCGTTATCGCTGCAGTGCTGATTTTCTTCATCGTACGTAATGTACGCAATCGTACCAACGATACACTGACCATGATCCACAAAACGGCGAATTTTGATCTGGTCTATGATGATAGCTATACCCGTTATCTGACAGAGAAAGACGAGTTTGCCGTCATTATTCAGGCACTCGGCGAAGCGAGAAAAGAGTTCAGAACCACCTTCAGTCGTGTTATTCAGGAAAGTCGTAATTTGCAGGATACGATCCAGATCGTTGATGAGGAAATGAACAAGCTAGAAGGCGGCGTACAGGATATCTCGGCCACAACCGAGCAGCTGTCTGCCGGTATGGAAGAGACTGCAGCTTCTACGCAGGAGATGAATGCCACATCGACAGAGATCGAGTCGGCGGTAAACTCTGTGGCGAGCAAAGCCCAGGAAGGTGCCCGTGCAGCCGAAGGATTGACTGTACGTGCAGCCGATCTGAGCAAACAGTTCAAACAGTCGTACAATACCAGTACAACGACGTACAATCAGGTACGGGACAGTCTGGTACAGGCTCTGGAAGAATCCAAATCCGTACAGCAAATTAACAGTCTGGTCTCTTCTATTATCGATATTGCTTCACAGACGAACCTGTTGTCCTTGAATGCGAGTATTGAAGCGGCACGTGCAGGAGATGCCGGACGCGGCTTTGCCGTCGTGGCGAGTGAGATCAGTAAATTGGCTGAAGATTCCAAAAAAGCAGCCGATCAGATCAATGAGATTACCCAGGTTGTTGTCGGATCAGTAAGTAATCTGTCATCCAACTCCAACGACCTGCTAAATCTGTTCAGTACCAATGTTCGTACCGACTATGAGATGATGCTGTCTTCCGCCGATCAGTATGCTTCCAGTGCCCAGGAAATCGATGATATTGCCAATGACCTGAGCGCTACTTCCGAAGAACTGCTGGCTTCGATCGAGAATGTCGTCAAAGCAATTCAGGAAATCTCGGTTGCAGCCAATGAAGGTGCCGAAGGAACCAGCATGATTGCCGAGAAAACCGATGATATCGTACAGCAGACTTCACGCGTAGCCGAGCAGATGAAGCAGTCCAAGCAGGGGATTAACGAATTGGCAGAATCTGTAGCCAAATTCAAGCTGTAATAGTCTACTTGATATCCATTATCTATTCAGCTGTGAACAGACATGAGAGAGCACGAATCGCAGTATAAATATTGTTTCTGCTGCAGCAAGCCTGCAGCAAAGGGAATTTATGAACCATTTATCGAATGATCAACAAGAAGAAGGATGCTCCTATAACAGGGGCATCCTTCTTTTCTCAATCTTTTCTCAACAAATATTGAAAATCCACTTGATAATAATAATCATTGTTGATAGAATATAAAAAGAAAGAAGGAACTCGGCAAAGTCCCTTCTCGTGATCTACAACAAACAGTAAGTATTATTTCTTTTCAAACGTTTGGCAATCTGTTTCTTGAATTTCAGCAGTTTGCTCTTTTGCAGCAGCGTGACTAACTACAAAAATAGTGTCAGCGGTACATTTGTTTTGTTCCGCCCAGTGAGTGCATGCACTTACTTCACACAATACGTCTTGAGCCATGATGATTCACCTCCTGTGCTCATAATATACAGCGTTTTACAGTCTCTTCGGCAAAAGAGGCTGTTTGTCGTTGTTACTTTTTGTAGTAACACTCCCAGTATACAGGACGTATACCGAATTTGGCAAATGCTTTTGTTCCTTTATTCCCCGATAAACGGGCGTATGACCCAAATAATCGTAATATATCGTAAAAAACCCCCTGTTTCTCCATTGTGGAGAGCAGGGGGTTTTGTTTTGCTTCATTAATCACGGTTTTTATTGACTTGTTTGTAATAGTTATTTGCGTAACAGGCTGAGATCGAACTCGGGTACCAGCCCTTCACGGGCTGCCCGGCCAAGCAGTGCTTCGATCGCACCGTAGCCGTCTTCACCCAGATTGCGGGTGAATTCATTAACATACAGATTGATATGGGAATCAGCTACGCTGGCATCCATCTCCTGTGCATGCTCCATCACATAATCGCGGGAAGCTTCGGGATGTTCCCAGGCATATTCGACCGAGGACCGTGCCCATTCGGTAATCTGGGCAATATCCAGTGAACGGCGGGCGATAATCGCACCCAGCGGAATCGGCAATCCGGTATCTTCTTCCCACCAGCTGCCCATATCCTGCAGCAGGGTCAGACCGTAATTCTGATAGGTGAAGCGGGCTTCATGAATAACAAGACCTGCATCGATCTGTCCATCACGTACAGCAGGCATAATCTGGTCAAAAGGCATAACGACTACTTCGCCAATACCGCCAGGTACGTTCTGGGCAGCCCATAGACGGAACAGCAGATAAGCAGTAGAACGTTCGCTCGGTACCGCCACCTTTTTGCCAGCGAGTGCAGAAGCATCGGTCGCCTCGGGATTGGCAGTCAATACGAGTGGGCCACAGCCGCGTCCGAGTGCGCCACCACAAGGGATTAGTGCATAATCTTCCAGTACCCACGGCAGAGCAGCATAGGAGATTTTGAGTACTTCGGGGCCTTCGCCTTCGGCAGCCCAGTTGTTGGTGATATCGATATCTGCATAAGTAACTTCCAGCTCGGGTGCGCCTGGAATCAGGCCATGCACCCAGGCATGGAACACGAATGTATCATTGGGACAAGGGGAAAAAGCTATATTCATATTAAAGCACCTCCGGTAATAGGGAACTTGCCAGTGTCAAAGACTGCAGGGCTTCGGGAATACGCCAGCTGCCACGGTCGCGTGGGCCGACCTTATTGGAAATCGCCCGGATCTCCAGCACAGGTACATCCATCAGTCGCGCCGCTTCGGCTACACCGAATCCTTCCATGCCTTCTGCCAAAGCATTAGGAATACGCTGGATCAGTGCGGCTGTGGTCTCTGCCGATCCGGTCGTCGTGGATACAGTGAGCACAGGTCCGGTATGTACCATAAGCCCTGCATCACGCATCACAGTCGCCAGACGATCCAGATGGGTAGTGTCTGGCAGAATAACGGATGAGCCAAATCCCAGTTCATCCACGGAAATAAATCCGTGCTCCGGGGTTCCCGAACCCAGATCGGCAGCGATAATCCGATTGGACAGCACAATAGAGCCGGGAGCAGCATGAGGCTCGAACCCGCCGCCGATCCCTGCACTAATGACCAGATCATATGACCCTCGTGCCAGCAGCAGCGCTGTACGTGCTGCTGCCGAAGCAGGTCCTACGCCAGCGAGCTGAACATCGTACCGTAGTTTATCCTTATCGCTGAGTCCTCTCTGTACCGCTTCGCGTTCAGCTTCGACCGCTGTCATAATAAGTATTCGATTAGATAATGTATTGTCAAGGCGTGAAGCCTCCATATCAGCGTACCTCCTTCAACCATGCCAGCTTTCTTGGACAAGCTTATCTTCTAACGTTACTCCTGTTATAGCAGATTGTAAAGGAAATGAAGCTAACAGAATACTGGCGCGAAAAGAAATAAGCAGGATCGTTCCAGCCGTATGACAGAAGTTCCTGCTGCTAATTAATATATATTTTCTTACATAATATACTCAATAATTACATATATGTGACGGCTTCGTGGAATAAAGCTCCGAAATAAGCAGTAAGGCACGAACAGGCTGCATACTTTTACCATAAACGGGTAATAGGTTTCAAAATATCCAATTACTCAGACAGAGGTGAAGTGGCATCATGAAGATGGATGATCAGCAGAATATTGTGATTCATGTCGATGGACAGTCGGTTGTGGCACAGCCAGGTATGACGATCGTTCAGGCGGTTAATACGGCGCCTGATCTGTATATTCCGCAGATCTGCTATAACGAACAGCTCGGTCCGATCAATACCTGTGATACCTGTATGGTCGAAGTGGACGGTGAGTTGATACGCTCCTGCAGTACCGTGATTACACCGGGAATGCGTATATCAACCCAGAGCCCGCTGGTCAAGGATGCACAGCAGGAATCCATGTCCCGAATTCTCCGCAATCATGAACTCTACTGCACGGTCTGCGATAACAATAACGGTAATTGCGTGGTACATAACACCACGGAAAAGCTGGGTATCGAGCATCAGACCTATCCTTTCCGGAACAAACCCTATGAGATCGACAACACTAATCCGTTTTATCGCTATGATCCGGACCAATGTATTCTGTGCGGCCGCTGTGTAGAAGCCTGCCAGGATCTGCAAGTCAATGAGACGCTGTCTATTGACTGGAGCCGGGAACAGCCGCGCGTCGTCTGGGATGATGATGTACCGATCGACCAATCTTCCTGTGTCTCCTGTGGACACTGCGTTACGGTCTGTCCGTGTAATGCACTGATGGAATCTTCCATGCTCGGGGAAGCCGGATTCATGACCAATATCGATAACAAGCTGATGGAACCGCTGATTGATCTGACCAAAGCGGTAGAGCCCGGTTATTCGGGCATTTTCCAGATTTCCGAGATCGAAGCATCGATGCGCAATTCCCGTATCGAGAAGACCAAGACGGTATGTACGTACTGCGGTGTGGGCTGCAGCTTTGAAGTATGGACCAAAGACCGTCATATTCTCAAAATCGAGCCTTCAATAGATGCGCCAGTGAATGGGGTATCTACCTGTATCAAGGGCAAATGGGGCTGGGACTTTGTTAACAGTGAAGAACGACTGACCCGCCCATTGATCCGTCAGGGTGACCGGTTCGTGGAATCCACATGGAATGAAGCGCTGGCACTGATTGCCGAGAAGCTGGGCGGTATCAAGGCGCAGCATGGCTCCGATTCGATCGCTTATATCGCGTCTTCCAAATGTTCCAATGAAGAGAACTACATTTTCCAGAAATTTGCCCGTTCGATTATGGGTACTAATAATGTCGATAACTGCTCTCGTTACTGTCAGTCGCCTGCTACATCCGG
The DNA here is from genome assembly GCF_000346635.1 of Paenibacillus shenyangensis. Taxonomy (NCBI): domain Bacteria; kingdom Bacillati; phylum Bacillota; class Bacilli; order Caryophanales; family Paenibacillaceae; genus Paenibacillus; species Paenibacillus shenyangensis. The sequence continues at coordinate 37,510 of NZ_AOIG01000005.1, read as the reverse complement.
TCTGATGCGTACGGTTGGCATGGGCGGGGATAGTGGTACGATGGTCGATATCCAGCAATCAGAGCTGGTCATCATTGTCGGTGCCAATCCGGCAGAATCCCATCCGGTACTCGCTACCCGGGTGAAGCGTGCGCATAAGCTGAATGGTCAGAAGCTGATCGTATCGGATATTCGCAAAAATGAAATGGCGGAACGTGCAGATATGCATTTGCATCCCAAACCAGGTTCCGATCTGGTCTGGCTCTCTGCGGTGACGAAATACATTATCGATCAGGGCTGGGAAGCGGCAGATTTCCTGAACAACCGTGTTGAAGGGTATGAGGAATATCGTGAGTCACTCGCTCCATACACACTGGATTATGCAGAACAGGTATCCGGTCTGACCCGTGAGCAGCTGATTCGTACAGCAGAGATGATCCATGAGTCCGGTTCTGTATGTATCCTGTGGGCGATGGGGGTTACTCAGCATCGCGGTGGTACAGATACATCGACAGCGATCTGTAATCTGCTGCTTGCTACCGGCAACTTTGGTCGCCCGGGTACAGGAGCGTATCCGCTGCGTGGTCATAACAATGTGCAGGGCGCCTGTGATTTTGGTACGATGCCGAGCTATTTCCCCGGATATGAGAAAGTGACTGACGATGCGGTACGTTCCCGTTATGAGCAGGCATGGGGCGTGGAGCTGCCGGTAGAGCCGGGACTGGATAATCATGAAATGGTCGATGCGATCGAAGAAGGTACACTCAAAGCGATGTATCTGTTTGGAGAGGAAATGGCATTTGTCGATTCCAACTCCAACTTTGTGGAAGAAATGTTCGGCAAGCTGGAATTTTTCGTGGTGCAGGATATATTCTTCTCCCGGACAGCACAGTTCGCAGATGTGGTTCTGCCTGCTTCACCAAGTCTGGAAAAAGACGGCACCTTCACGAATACCGAGCGCCGGATTCAGCGTTTCCATCAAGTGTTCGAGCCAATGGGTGAATCCAGACCGGACTGGAGAATTATCCAGGATGTAGCCAATGCTCTGGGAGCTGGCTGGAATTATACCCACCCCGGTGAAATTATGGCGGAAGCAGCAAGCCTTGCTCCATTGTTCGCGGGGGTCAGCTATGATCGCCTGGAAGGATGGAATAGTCAGGTTTGGCCGGTAGAACCGGATGGAAGCAGTACAGAACTACTGTATACCGAGAAATTTGCTTTCCCAAGCGGCAAGGCACGTCTATTCCCGGTCAGCTGGACACTGCCATACGAGCCGGAAGCAGAATATGATCTTCATCTGAATAATGGCCGACTGCTGGAGCATTTCCATGAAGGCAATATGACGTATCAATCCCAGAATATCCGCCACAAAGTACCATCTACATGGCTGGAAGTCTCGCCGGAGCTGGCTGCCGAGCGAGGCATGGAGACAGGTGCCAAAGTGCGGCTCGTATCTCCATATGGTCAGGCCAAGCTGTCGGTCGTTGTTACCGATCGGGTTAAAGGCAAAGAGCTATATCTGCCGATGAATACCCAGAATGCAAGTGAAGCGATCAATCGTCTGACCAGCAGTCATACGGACAAAATTACGCATACGCCGAGTTACAAGGAAATCAGTGTACGGATGGAAGTACTTGAAGATCGCGGTGTATCGCCATTGCCGCAGGTTAACCACCGGTTTGCCAAGCGTCGTCCGCAGATCAGCGTTCGGGTAGAGGACAAGTGGAAGCGTCAGGATTATGAGCCGATAGCAGATACCATTCGGAAGGAGCGTGCCCAGTATGGCCAGAGCCATTAACCGGATTGAACGCCACGAACCGACAGAAGCGGAAATACAGGCTGAATCCCTCACCCAGATTATCAAGGCACTCAGCGATAATAAGGAAGCCATTCTCAAAACGCTGGATATTATCAAAGAACTGGATAACGCCGGCATGCTCGATATTGCCGGTGCCCTGCTCAAGAACCGGACAGAAGTAGGCGTACATGGAGTCAATCTAATCAACTCCCTGAATATTCCGCCGCTGATCCGCAATGCCTTTACCCTGAGTCAAATGGTCGGCAAGATTGATCCGCTGGAAATGGATCGACTGCTGAATGCACTGGGAAGCGGGTTAAGCCATCTCGGTGAAATGGACCCTGCGAACTCGAAGCATGGAGATTCACGGGATCAGGAACCGCCGGGAATGCTGCATCTGCTCAAAACGATGCGCGATCCGGATGTGCGTACGACGATGGCTTTTGGACTCCAGTTTCTCAAGTCGATGGGCGGCGAGCTGAACAAACCAAAACCCGATCCATCCGATTCTTTTGCTGATCCGCAGCGCAAAGAAAGTGAAACACACAAGGAAGTATAACGCGATACAGGTAAAAGCAAACCAGCATAGAGGGCATAACAGAAAAAGGACGGATATCAAATGCAGCTCCGGGATGACACAAGGAGCTGCATTTTGGTATGTTCCGAAAGGGAAGTGGATTCCGGGAAAATAGCAGGATGAAGTACAAGCTGGAATAGAAGCTGGAATAGAAGCGCAATATTTTGAACATCAGATCGTGATATAACTGAAGCAGAAGATCATCAAATGCAGTCGGAACATACGAACCAGAAAGATAGATAGATAAAAGCAATAAACGAGAAATAAGCTACAGCACAAAACGGCAATAATCCGCATAAAGTAGAGTATATGTAATTTGACAAAAGGAGGCCTACGATATGTCAGCAGATCAGCCCATTTTGTACTACAAGTGGTTAAATGATAAACAGTGGCATCTCTATATCGCTGCGACAGTAGACGGGTTATGTTATGTCAGTTCACCGGATCAGCCGCTGGAAGACCTGGTATTGTGGGCGAGCAGCCGTTTTCCGGGATACGTATTGGTGGAAGATGGGCAGCAGATGGAAGGCTATGCAGCACTTATAATCCAGTATCTGCATGGAGCAGCAGATGCACTGGATAACGTAAAGCATGATCTAAGGGGAACCCCTTTTCAGCTGGCAGTATGGGAAGCACTAAGCCGTATACCATATGGTCAGACTCTAACGTACTCGGCAGTTGCCGAAATGGCTGGCAGACCCGATGCAGTGAGAGCGGTAGGCGCGGCAATTGGGGCCAATCCTGTCTTGATCACGATTCCGTGTCATCGGGTTATCGGTAAAAATGGCAATTTGACAGGATACCGGGGAGGTATGCCGATGAAGCAGGCACTTCTGCAGCTGGAGCAGTCGGCTGGGAGCTCTCCAAATATCGGTAAAGGAACTGTACCATCTAACCCTACTGCCGGTATAACAACCCCTCTTTCTTCTATATAAGAAGAAGCAGGCATGGATCAGATGTTTAAATCGACTTATTATGAATAAAGTATATATCATATCAATAAAGTATCTGGGTGATGTATACATGGGTAACAATACAAAAACCCCTTTGCCGATGGTAGGCAAAGGGGTTTTTATTTTCTTAAATTCAATGTTATATGAAGTTTGTTTATTATTTATCAAGCCTAATTAACCTTCGATAAAAGCTGTGAATAAGGAGTGCAACGTTTAGGAGAAGATGAAACCTTCAGTAACGATATTAATATACTTTGGCTGCTTGGTACTGTGTAGCGTCTTTGGCAAAGGGGATACTTTTGCCCTTTTGTTGAAGCGATGCATCTACAGTAGCATCCACAGTGACCCATTTACCGTTCAGATAAACTTCATTCCAGGCATGATATTCTTTAACAGCTGATGTAGTTCCCATTACCAGCTTGGCAGGAATACCCTGGCTACGCAGCATCGCTGCATTCAGAGAAGCATAATCATAGCAGATGCCTTTACGGGAAGACAGTGTCTGCTGCGGATCAGGTACATAGACGGTTGGTAATGCGCTAGCGAGCTGATAATCGTATTTGATGCTGCTTGTAATATAATCGTAGATTGCCTGTGCTTTTTGCTGATCGTTTGTAGCATTTTGGGTTAGCTTGGCTGCGAGTGAAGTAACAGCAGGACTGTTTTTCCAATCGATATTTTGAGTGGAGGCCAGATATACACTGTTCTCATTGCTCAATTGTACCTGCAGCGAATCGGAATATACTTTTTTATAGTTGTTGCCGGATGTATTTTCCAGAACGCTTACCTGATACGTACCACTTCCCAGCTGCAATGGCAACGAAGTATCAGTATGGGAAGAAGAAAGATTGTACGTATAACTGGTATCATTCTTAGTAATCATAACTTTGGTACGTGTATTGGAAGGAGCTTCATAGTGAACAGCGACATAACCCTGATTGGCAGTGGAGCTGTCCAGCCAGCTAGAATCTTCGGCTGCGAATACAGATAATGGAGCTGCTGCAAGCAGCGAAATAGTTGTCAAGCAAGTTAGCAAAAGTTTCTTCATGACGACAAATCCTTTCAAAGGGGCTTAGTCGATCAATGAAGGATCACATTAACTCACTGTTATCCGTCGTTTGACTAAACCATTATATTCTATAAAGTGTAATATTTTACAATCCATTCATATAAAAAGAGCCTTTCCGTTCGGTAGCTGGCTGCCAACCCCGGAGGGTAAGGCCCTTTAGCTTTGCGTCCCTATCTTTAGACAGGTTTGCCGTTATCGTGTAAAAGCTCTTAATAAGCAAGTTACATAGCAACAATATGCAAGATATACATATTGGTGTGATTTATGGGTAAATAATAAGTTACTGGTTAGTTATAATCTTATAGTACCACAGCGATAATTCGACTAAAAGCGTCAAACAGGAATGTACGCGAAATGAATAATTTGCTATTCATTTATAGGATCATAGACGCGTACCGCATGTACTATAAGACGGTGGGTTGGATTGATTAGTGGGTCGCAGGTCACGAGTGTCAATTCTTCCGACTGATGATCGCTATCGAGTACAGATACTTCAGTGGGTTCTACAATTCGGATGCGATCGACCTGATAATTGTATTGTTGACCGGCAGATTCGATTTGGATCGAGTCACCGACTTTAACTTCACCCAGACGATTGAATAAACGACCGGTTTTATGAGCGCGATGCGCAGCAACAGCGAAGTTGCCTTTCTGTCCCAGCTGGTCAGTCTCGGAAATATGAACAGCAGCGCTGCGCATATTTTCACGAGTGGCACCTTCTACGATCGGAAGTTCCACATCGATTACCGGGATATGAATCACTCCCAGAATCTCACCGCTTGCTGGTAGTTCTGTCTTACTATTTATATTATCGGCAGCAGCTCCTTCATTTAGTAGAGCATTTACCTCCGAATAGCTATTTTTTAAATTTTTTGTCGTATTCTGATGAGAAACGGCGGCTGTCTGCTCCGCTTGACTCAGAAGACGCTCCTGCTGCCAATCGTCATACCATTCATTTGCCTGAGGATAGATCATCACCAGGATGCCTGCAACGATTAGCATGTACGCCCATTTTTTCATATCTATATTCATCCTCCTGCCTTTGGATTTGTCGAAATTACACAGTTAATTTTAAGAATAACACTATAGGCAGGATATAAAAAGGATAAATTCGATATATATATTAATACCCATATACTGTAATTTAATATACAATATATGGGTATTTTAATCTGATGGATTTAAGAACTTCTGCTGTCTTGAGAGTTTGGAAATCTATTTGTGAAATTCGATATTTTAACTCGATAAGCATAATAACAATGATATAATGCAAATAGATAATAACATTATGATGTTTAGATGAATTGGGCTTATAAGTAATAAAAAAAGTCATAAAGGCAAAATAAGCACACCAAGAAAATCTACATACATTCAGTCAGCGTAGATACAAAACCAATCTAAATCGTATAAGTGAAATGGAGATGGGTGTATGAATACGGGACAGGATAACAACAGCAGGCACACTGGGTCGGAGTCTGCAAAATGGTTCACGGATAGTCGGTATGGATTGTTTATTCATTTTGGACCTTATGCACAGTATGGACGCGGGGAACAGGTTCTGTTCCGAGAACATCTGGATCATCAGGAATATGCCCGGCAGGCGTGCAGCTGGAATCCGGAGCATTTCAACGCTCCGTTATGGGCACAGACAGCCCGCAAAGCAGGAATGAAATATGCATGTCTGACAACGCGCCACCATGACGGATTCTGTCTATGGGATTCACAGTACACAGACTATTCTACTGCTGCTCAGGCATGCGGGCGTGATCTGGTACGTGAATTTGTCGAGGCATTCCGGGCAGAGGGATTGCATATTGGACTGTATTATTCGTGGATGGACTGGCGGATTCCAGCTTTTTTTGACGGACCGGAGAAAGACCCGGATGGTTGGCAGGCGATGAAGGAATATATGCATAATCAGGTCGAGGAACTGCTGACCCGGTATGGACAGATTGATCACTTCTTCTTCGATGGGGTATGGCCGCGAACAGCAGAGGAGCTGGGTAGTGTAGAACTGGTACGCCGAATGAAAGAGCTGCAGCCCGGTATACTGGTGAATAATCGGCTGGGTCCGTCGGATGGAACGCGTACTTACGCAGATGGTGGCGCCGGCGCTGGTGATTCGGAAGTGCTGGGTGACTTTGGTACGCCGGAACATCAGATTGTGCCTGATCCGAACCGGTTATGGGAGTCCAACCAGGTCACTACCTGGCGTCTATGGGGATATGCTGCCGGAGAACGCTGGCGTTCTGCAGATATGCTGCTGGATATGCTATGCGAATGTGCAGAGAAAGGCGGTAATCTGCTGCTCAATGTTGGTCCCCAGCCGGACGGCCAGCTGCCGCCGGAATTTGTACAGCGAGCGCTAGAGATTGGGGCGTGGCTGGAAGTGCATGGTGAAGCGATATACAAATCGGATGGTGGTGATCTGACCGAGTTTATTACACGGGGAAGACAGACCATTAGTGGGAACCATCTGTATTTGATTATTCGCTTTTGGGATGGGAAGCCGGAAATACGCCTTGCCGACCTGGTATCGCGAGTAAAACGGGTGACACTACTCACGACCGGACATGAGCTGGAATTTGAACAGCAGGATCAGGTAGTATGGATCAAAGGACTTCCCAAAGAGCGTCCGACAGCTCTTTTTCCCGTCATACGAGTGGAGTGTGATGGTGTGCCGGAGAGTAATATATGGGGCAAGCAGCGATTATGGCAAGGCGATCCATCGCGGATTGCGGACTGGGCGAGAACAAGAGGATCATCGGTGTATGTTGATGGAGAGAAGAGATAAGCAAGAGCAAATGGAGTTTCATTTTATAAGATTATTAGAAAAATAAAAGAAACATTATTGCTGTATGCAGTTTGTTGATCCCGCGCTACACTGGTATTGGTGAACAAGGGGGAGATACAAATGGCTGGTGTTATACTGCATGCTTTTATATTGGCGCTGGGATTGATTCTGCCGCTGGGTGTCCAGAATGTGTTTATTTTTCAGCAGGGAATGGTACAGCGCAGATGGTGGAAAGTGTTGCCCGTAGTAATCACCGCTGGATTATGTGATACGCTACTGATCAGTCTGGCTATCGGCGGAGTATCGGTCCTAGTGCTGGGACTACCATGGGTCAAAACGGCACTGATGCTGGCGGGAGTGCTGTTTCTGCTTTACATGGGATATGTGACGTGGAAAAGTGCCGAGACTGTCCGGACAGCCGCGGTAGTAGACGGAGAAGAGCAGCCAAACAAAACGGCAGCTCTCCCCGCGCGCAAACAGATACTATTCGCGCTGTCGGTATCGCTGCTCAATCCGCATGCTATTCTGGATACGGTCGGCGTCATAGGAACAAGTTCGCTTCAGTATGAAGGTCAGCAAAAGCTGGCGTTTATGTGGACTTGTATTATCGTTTCCTGGCTCTGGTTTGCAGTGTTGGCTGCAGCAGGGATGGCGGTGGGAGTATTTGATCGCAGCGGACGCTGGTTCTACTGGCTGAACCGTTGTTCGGCGCTGATGATCTGGGTGATCGCTCTTTATTTGTTAATATCGTTAGTAAGATAGAGTACCGATCAAGGCTATCGTTAACTTAAAAAGCTGATTTCATCGCTGTCAGACAGTGGATGAAATCAGCTTTTTTTGTACATATTTTATACATGAATGAAGGGGGATCTATCTATGCCGAGTGTGCATCATCCATACAGTTTTCATCCTCCGCATAGGGGAAATGCACGACAGTATACAGCGCGAGCAGCAGGATGCTGGCTACCCACTGCTCGCGCTGTATGCTGTGTCTTCCCATTATGGTATCCCTGTCAATTTCTAGACAGTGGCTTTGAATCCCTGGATAAACTCGACGGCCCGCCGGATATCCTGTTCAGGCTGTTGACCGACTTCGCGCTCGATTGTCAGGTAGCCGGTGTAGCCAATATCCTGCAGCGCTGCGAAATAGGCTTTGAAATCGACCTGTCCTTCGCCGAGTGCGACTTCCTGGAAGCCAATACTGCCATCCTCGAACGCCGCGATCTGTTCATGGCTCAGATTACCGTACACATCATGCGGATTGACCTCGCGGTTACGAATGCCGTCTTTGACATGGGTATGCACGATGTAATCTTTGAGCGTGTATACACCCTGCACCGGATCGTCTCCGGTGACCATAACCATATTGGCCGGGTCAAAGTTTACGGCTACGCCTTTGCTGTCCAGGGAATCGAGGAACTGCTTGAGCCGGGCAGCCGGTTCGGGACCTGTCTCGATCGCAAAGTAACCACCCATCGAAGAAGCGAATTCGGCTAGCTCGTTACAGGCTTTTTGCATAATGGCATATTCAGGCGCATTGGTATCCTCAGGTACGATTCCGATATGAGTCGTTACAATAGGCGTACCCAGTTCCAGAGCGAGTGTGAGAATTTTTTTGGACTTTTCGATTTTCCAGATATTATCCTGTGCGCTATGGAAGCCGTTGCCGCCAAAGTCTGCACACAGCGCCGATACTTCCAGCCCCAGTCCATCCAGATACTCTTTGAGATCCAGGCGGCGGTCGATGCCCAGATTATCCGGGTCCATCACGCCTTCGGTAGCCCAGATCTGTACACCGTCTGCACCAACTTCTTTTGCTTTGAGCAGATTCTCGCGAAGTTCCAGTTTGAATGCGTCTGCAATCACGCCGATTTTGCCAAGTTCTGTTGCCATGGAATCACTTCCTTCACAGTTTTGGTAAAAGAAAGACGAGTCTGCCGGTAAACAGGTACTCACGGCAGACTGTCCAGTATGAGGCGATATCCAGCTTGTATCGCTTAGACTTCGTCCCAGATTCGCTGTACATTTTCCATACCGATCCTCGAACCGGTCATGCCGTCTTCCATGCCTTCGAATTCAACCGAAATATATCCGTCGTACCCGGAAGCCTTGATCGTATGCAGAATCTTCCACGTATCCAGATCTCCCTGTCCGATAATGGCACCGCGCAGATAGACGCCGCTTGTACTGGTGAACCAGCCTGCACCGGGATTGCGATGGGAAGGACGCATATAAAAGTCCTTGATATGCACCATGGATGCAAACGGCAGATTTTTCTGTACGGCAGCTACCGGATTCTCATCTGCACATACAAAATTACCCACATCCAGCGTTGTTTTATAATTGGGGCGATCTACAGCCTGGATCAGAGCCTGTACCCGATCGGCATGCTGGATCAGAAAGCCGTGATTCTCCACACTGGTGGTTATCCCGTAATTGGCAGCATGATCAGCGACCCGGCGGCAGGCATCCGCCAGCCGACCTAGATGGCGGTTAAAATTAGCAATCGACACATCCGGCGAGGACGCTACATCATGACGCATCAGCTTCACGCCCAGTCTGGCGGCGATATCCACTTCGCTAATGACCCGTTCAATCTCGCGTTCATAGGCATCAGGATCATCAGTCAGAAAATTGGCACCGATTGCATAGTTGGACAGCTCAATCCCCTGCTGACGGGCGCGCTCAACGATCTGCATCGTCAGTTCCGGATTCTCGGACAGACTATAGCTGAGCGGCACGATCTCTACATGCTGCCCACCCAGCTCTGCCGTATAATCAATTACATCCAGTACGGTCATCGTACCGGAGCTGAGGGAGCCGTGCAGGCTATACGTGCTAAGTCCCAGCTTCACAGGATCACCTCCCGGCGCAGACGTGCCGATTCATAAATAGCCGTCAGCATCCGCATCATCTGGACGCCATCTTCGACCGGGCTGATCGGCTGGCTACCGGTGCGTACACATTCGATAAAGTGACCAATCTCATTCTCGAACGCTCCTTCAAAATGGAAGCCCGGATGATCGGTCTGCGGCTGGATATTCAGCACGGTATTGTACTTTTCAGTCGTGATGGATACTGCAGGATCGACCTCGAATCCGCCCTTGCTGCCATACATGCGGATCATGCCTTCATTTTCCTTGGCATGAAGACTGAAGCTGACGTCTACCATGAGTGACGCGCCATTTTTGAAACGGATCATGACATTCGCCATATCTTCCACATCATTCTTGGTAGCGTCATAATCAGAAGCCTTGTAATGAGACAAATGTTGAATATGGGCACGATTGCCAAGCTCATAATACGTATTACCGCTGACCGAGACCGGTTCGGGACGCCCCATCAGATACCAGCACAGATCAATGACATGGACGCCGATATCGATTACCGGACCGCCGCCGGAGCGTTCAATATCGCTGAACCAGCCGCCAGGATTACCGAAGCGGCGGATATATGAAGCTTTGGCATAATAAATATTTCCAAAATCTCCCTGATCGCTGAAATGCTTGAGCATCTGTGCATTGTCATCATAACGACGTACGAATCCTACCATCAACAGCTTGCCGGATTCACGTACAGCTGCTTCGATCTGATGAGCTTCTTCCATCGTACGACAGAGCGGTTTTTCGACGAGTACATGCTTGCCTGCGCGCAGAGCGGCGATGCTGATCTCGGCATGGGTATTGTTCCAGGTACAGATGCTGACGGCATCAATCTCCGGATCGGCGAGCAGTTCATTGTAATCGCTATATGCGCGTGCACCTTCATATTTGGAAGCGACGGTTTTGGCACGTTCTTCATTTTTGTCGCAGATACCCAGGATGCTGACGCCCTCATGCTTGGCATAAGGCTTCAGATGATACTCCGAGATGTTGCCGGTTCCAATGACTCCAATACCAATCGTTGTTTTCATATGCAGATTCTCTCCCATTCAGCGGAATATGTAGATTGAACCGATTATATAATCGGACTGCGGGCAGGGTCATGAATGGATTTGCGGTTTATTTGCACAATTGTGCTATCCCTGATTTTTACGTTATAGTTAATGGTGAAAAGAAAACCTACATATGTTGTAATTCCAGCGGAAATCATTGGATGACGTTCGGTAAGCCATGCCTTGTGGAGAGGGCGGGATCGAACGTGATCAGAGGAGGATGGTCCATGAACTGGCCGGTTGATTTGCAGGAACCGATGAGTATGCCTGACCCTTATTTTCCAATCAAGCTGAATTTCTGCAAGTCGTATGAATATGGCCAGGTGATGTTCCCGCATCACTGGCACCGTCATATGGAGTTTCTGTATTTTGAGAGCGGCGAAGCGATCATTGAATGCAATGCCGAGCCGGTGCATGTGCGAGCCGGTGATCTGATTGTGCTGAACAGCAATGATCTGCATCAGGGCACCAGCCTATCCAATCATCTGATCTATTATGCGCTGATTGCCGATCTGAACTCGCTGCAAAGTCCTTCACAAGATGCGGTGGAGACAAGATTTATTACGCCGATGACCCAGAGCAGGCTGCTGTTCCAAAGTCATATTAGTGGAGATCAACGTCTGCAGCGGTGCATGTCGGAGATTGTGGAAGAGTTCCGCAGCCGGGAGATCGGTCATGAATTATCGGTCAAATCGTATATGTACCAGCTATTATCCCTGCTCGTGCGCGGTTATGTCGCCAATGTCTCGGACTGGAAGCATACCGAGCACCGGATGAAGAATCTGGAACGTTTTACACCGATTTTGCAGTATATTGAGGAACATTATGCCGAAGAGATTACGATCGATCGACTTGCCGGATTGGCAGGTCTCAGCCGGTTTCATTTTAGCCGATTATTCCATGAACTGACCAACCGTACAGTAACCGAATATATTAACCGTGTGCGGATCAACCGGGCGGAGTATCTGCTGCTGAATACCGGTATGACCGTATCCGAAGTGGCTATGGCAGCAGGATATAATGATATTTCATATTTCAGTCGTACATTCAAAAAATATCGTAATTTTGCGCCTTCTGAGACGCGGATGCTGCTGTGTTGAGATTAATCCCGGTAGAGATGAGATGATCATCAGTACGAGGGTAGCTGAAGAAATGGCTTGAAGAATTGTGCTAATTCGAAGAAAAATCAGGAGGAAAAAGAAATATGAGTGTGTTAAGTACGTTGTTATGGGGTGGCATGATTTTTCTCGTGCTGTCTGTACTGCTGAGCAGCCAGATACTCGGCGGTGGATATGCCAGATGGAATATGGATGAGCAGGCGGCAGAAGCCTATCAGCAGCGCAAAAAAGTACGTATGCGGTGGGCACTTCGCTGTGTACTGGTGGCGATGATTCTATTTGCTGCTGCTCTGCTCGTATACAATCTGTAAACGGATAGACGTTGACAGAATCTGGATAGCCGTATTATGATGTTGACAATTCAAAGGCGCCGATGTTATTCCTGGCAGCCTGCTATATTCAAAATACCAATGAACAGGAGGTCGTGAGCAGATGATGTATAATCCCGTATTGCCCGTAGAGATGACACAATTGGAACAGCTTCATTATGAACAACAGCGTAGTAGCTTGTATTCCAAATATGAGCGATTCACTCACGGACAATTACGGCAACGACAAATCATCCTCACCGGACCTCCAGAGATCGGGTGGCAGTAGAGCTATAGGCTCAGATGTGTACTGCACCCGTGTAGCTATTCTGGAATTACATATGTGAACGATCCTTTGCTTGAGGATATACGTGCATTCAGCGTATATTTCGGCAGGATACGCTGAGCAGATACCGGCCGTGGACTGAAGAGTCCACGGCTTTTTTTGCGCAGTTGGCGAAGTAAGAGCAGGAGAGGAGCAATATACGATGTATTTAACTGTCAAAGCAGCAGGCCCCCATGCCGGGATGATTTCACATCTGCTGGCCAAGAATCCGCATAACCGATACGAGCGTAACGAAAAAGGTGCCAGGGTGCGCCTGATCTACTCGGCATTTGCTGAAGAGAAGATTGAATTTACTATTTTTGCTACGCCTGATCCGATCGATCTGGTTAAAGGAAGTCCGGATAGCTACGATATTACCCAGTATATCAATGACCGGGAATTTGTCGTCAGCAGTCTGTTCTGTTCCTATATCCGTCCTGCACTGGGCACGGCATTGAATGGCAAGCCCAAAACGGATTATGCCGATTGGGTGGAACATGTTTTTCCACTGGAAGTGACATTTGGTCCGGTTGCCTCCAATCTGCCGGATGCAGTGATAGAATCGCTGTTTACCGCTCTCGGGTATGAGGTGGATATTGAGCGTGGAGCGGCTGAGTATACCTTTGATCTGAAAAGTCGCAGCAGTGTCAGGAATATACGAGTGAGCGGTCAGGCAACGCTGCAGCAGATGCTCAGACAGTTGTTTATTCTGATGCCGGTATTGGACGATTACAAGCATTATTATATCGGGGCAGAGGAAGTCGATAAACTGCAGCGCTATGGAGAAGGATGGTTGCAGGATCATCCGCAGCAGGAATTGATTATCAAAAGAGCACTGCGATTCGCGCCGCTGATTGCGGATTATCGCAAGCTGGCAGGTGATAAGGTTCAAAAAGCAGCTGTAAACCTACTTGATACAAATACAAATACAAATACAAATACAAATACAAATACAAATACAAATACAAATACAAATACAAATACAAATACAAATACAAATACAAATACAAATACAAATACAAATACAAATACAAATACAAATACAAATACAAATACAAATACAAATACAAATACAAATACAAATACAAATACAAATACAAATACAAATACAAATACAAATACAAATACAAATACAAATACAAATACAAATACAAATACAAATACAAATACAAATACAAATACAAATACAAATACAAATACAAATACAAATACAAATACAAATACAAATACAAATACAAATACAAATACAAATACAAATACAAATACAAATACAAATACAAATACAAATACAAATACAAAAGATACAGATGCCAACACTTTGCAGCAGCCAGGAAATGAACAAATAACCACAGGAATAACAGCTTCACAACAAGGTGAGGCTAATACGTTATCTTCTTCTGCAGATGTTCAGGAGACGGCTGCACCACCGATACGTCTGAATGAACTGCGTTACCAGGCTATTGTAGATCAGGTAAGCATTTTGCCGAGCCGCCGTAGCGTAGTTGATTTTGGAGCTGGCGAAGGCAAGCTGTCAGTGCGTCTGGCAGGGATTGAGGGAGTCGAGCAGGTCTATGCGGTTGAGCCTTCGGCTTATGCCGGTCTGAGAGCGCTGGAGCGCTTTGGCAAATTGGAGCGGGAAGGACAGCAGATCGTACCCCGTCTGGTGACCGGTTCACTCTTTTACCGGGATGATCAATGGGCAGGACAGGACGTCATCATTCTGTGTGAAGTGATCGAGCATATCAATGAATATCGTCTCCCTCAGGTGATGGCTACACTGCTGGATGAGTATCATCCGGAGACGCTCATTATGACGACGCCGAATCGTGAATATAATGCCGTCTATGAAATGGAAGAGCAGGAGATTCGTCATACGGATCACCGATTCGAGTGGACGCGTGCCGAATGGGCAGACCATTGTCAGGATTGGGTATCCGGACGTCCTTATGAAGTCAGCTTGCATGGTATCGGAGATATCTCGGAAATACATGGACAACCGACCCAAATGGCGGTATTCCGCCGGAAAGGAGCATCATCCCAATGAATGAACAATCCTCAAACAAAACTATCCAGCTGCCTCATGCAGGAATCATTCTGCTGATGGGTGCTTCCAACAGTGGCAAAAGTACCTGGATTCGCTCGTTGATCGAGCAGGGAGTAATCGGTCCACATGAAGCGATCTCTTCCGATCAGTATCGCGCTGTTGTCGGGGATACGGACTATATCGATTGGCGGCGATCATCCCGCGACGAGAGTGAAGTATTGTACCAGCAGTATCGCCTGATCTCGGACAAGGCTTTTCGCGTTATGGAAGAAATTATCCGTTCACGCTGCAGGCTTAATTTGACTACATGGGTTGATGCGACGCATCTGCATGCGGAAGATCGAGCTGTCTATATTGAACTGGGACGCAAATATCATGTTCCTGTCACTATTATTGCACTGGATGTGCCCGAAAGAACCCTACTGGAGCGCGACCGTGAACGTGAGCATGCCCGCGGCCGCCAGCGGGTGAAGCAGCATTATCAGGTATTCCGCAAAAATATATTCACTCTGAAAAGTGAAGGCTTTCGTGCTGTCCATATTCTGAAGCCTCAGGATATGGAATCTGTAACCTTCGAACGAAAAGCGAGTCCCCTGGTTCATGATCTCGGTCAGGGCATCGACATTATTGGCGATATTCACGGATGTTACGAAGAAATGATGGAGCTTATCCAGCAGCTGGGCTATGAGCCGGATACAGACGGAATATATCAGCATCCCGAGGGACGCCAGTTGGTATCGGTTGGTGATATTATGAGCCGTGGTCCTCGCTCGCTGGACACTATGCTGTTCTGGCAGCGTCAAATTGCTGCTGGTCAGGGACGGATGGTTGATAGCAATCACGGCTGGAAAGTAGCTCGTTATCTGGAAGGTCGCAAGGTCACGATGAATCATGGTGACGAGAAATTCGCTGCCGAACTGCAAGATTATGAAGCCGAGCAGGGAATAGAAGCAATGAAGCAGCTGCAAAGTTCGTTAAAAGATATGCTGATGTCGGCTCCCTCGCATCTGGTGTTCCAGCATGATGGTGTTCGCTGTCTGGTCGTGGCCCATGCCGGGATTCAGGATCGTTTTATCGGCAAGCAATCACGGCGCATTGATGATTATTGCCGTTATGGGGATGTATCGGAGATCGGAGAAGGTGGCAAACCTGTTCGCAAAGACTGGTTTACCGACCATACCTCGGGTGAGATTATTGTATGGGGACATGATCCTCGTCCGCAGCCGACGATTGTGAACCGAACGATTAATATTGATCAGGGAGCCGTATTTGGCGGCAGACTGACAGCCTATCGTTATCCGGAGCAGAGCTTTGTGAGTGTAGAAGCGAGGGAAGACTATGCCCAGGACCCGGACAGTCCGTTAATCCGATGGCAAAAGCGCCGCTTTGCTGCGCCGAATCTGCGTCAGTTTATCGATGGATATACTGTACTAACAGACAGCTACGGTGAGATTGCCGTTCGTAGTGAGTTTGTTAAATCGGCACTGGATTCGACTTCCCATTATACAGTGCCGCTGGAGGAACTGGTCTATATTCCGCCTACCATGACGCCACCTCCTGCTCCAGCGGCAGCAGAGGGATATCTGGAACATCCGGCTGAGGCGATAGAATATTACCGCTCCCGTAACGTTACCCGAATGGTAGCCGAAAAAAAGCATATGGGCAGCCGGGCGATTGTGCTGCTGTTCCGCAATGAGCAGGCGGCTGTACCTTATGTGGGACGCCCATTGGCTGGCACTATCTATACCCGTACCGGCAGAGCTTTTTTCCAGACTACAATGGAGCAGATGGTTATTGGACAGCTACACAGTGATCTGGACAAAGCAGGCTATTTTGACCGTTATGATACAGATTGGGTACTGCTGGATACAGAGATCGTACCGTGGAATCTCAAAGCCCGTGAATTGATTGCTTCCCAGTATGCCCATGTATCCGAAGCGGCTGATATGGACCGGAGTTATATATTGGAACGTCTCCATGAAGCCCGTAGCGAAGGACGTGAAGTAGACGACTGGATTGCAGAATGGATGAACCGCAAGACCAATGCGGATATCTTCCGCGAGACGTTCCAGAAATACTGCTGGGATACCGAAGGAACAGAAGGACTGCGTATTGCGCCGTTTCATATTCTTGCTCACAGCAGCGGTTCCCTGATGGATCGCTCGCATGAATGGCATATGCAGCACGCCGCAGAGCTGGCAGAGTGTTCTGTCCTGTTTATGCCGACCGAGTATCGGGTCATGGATATTGAAAATAATCCGGACAGCGAACAGGAACTGATCCGCTGGTGGATCGAGATGACCGAGGATGGACATGAAGGAATCGTACTCAAACCGGAGTATATGACGATGTATGATGGCGATCGGCTGATCCAGCCTGCCATCAAAGTCAGAGGTCGTAAATATCTGCATATGATCTATGGAATGGACTATCTGCAGCCGGAGCATCTCATCAGACTCAAGCAGCGTAAAACCCGTAAAAAAGAACGTCATGCACTAATGGAGTTTGCACTGAGCCTGGAATCTGTAGACCGCTTTGTCCGCAAGGAGCCGCTAGAGCGTATGCATGAATGTGTACTGGCTGCGCTGAGCCTCGAATCGGATGCGATCGATCCAAGGCTTTAATATCAAATGATTCTGAAGGAAGAGAAAGGTGGGAATACAATGGCATTTCAAATTATTGATGGGGTACGTGTGTGGGGAGAACCTGATCCGGGAGCACTCAGTCAGGCGGTTACCTGCTCGCGTACCGGTAATGTGGTACAGACGCTATTAATGGCAGATCATCATAAAGGCTACAGTCAGCCGATCGGTGGAGTGGTCGCTTACAGCGGCCAGATTTCTCCTTCTGGTGTCGGTTATGATATCGGCTGCGGTAACAAGGCGGTTCGGACGAATCTGATGGCTGCGGATATCCGTCCGCAGATCGCCGCAATTATGGACCGGATCGCCGCCAGTATTTCCTTTGGCGTAGGACGTGTAAATCAGCAGCGCGTCGATCACGAACTGTTCGATGATCCGGACTGGGATGTGTATAGGTCTGCCGCCGGTCGTGAAGCTTATGACAAATTAAAGCGCCTGGCGCGTGAGCAACTGGGCACGGTCGGCAGCGGTAATCACTACGTCGATCTGTTCGAAGAAGAAGCAACCGGTCGACTCTGGATCGGCAATCACTTTGGTAGCCGCGGATTTGGGCACAAGACAGCCAGTGGCTTCCTTAATCTGGCTGCCGGACGGGAATTCCTCGGCAAGGCACCGGGTGAACATATGGATCAGCCGCCGGTACTGCTGGATCTGGACAGCGAGCTGGGAGATATGTATTACCGGGCGATGAAACTGGCTGGACGGTATGCTTATGCCGGACGGGATTATGTAATTGATGAATTGTTGAGACTGCTGGGCGCACAAGCAGATTTTGAAGTGCATAATCATCATAATTTTGCCTGGAAAGAACAACATGAAGGCCAGGAGACGATCGTTGTACGTAAAGGAGCTACCCCATCTGCACCAGGACAGCTCGGATTTATCGGCGGCAGCATGGGCGATATCTCGGTTATTGTCCAAGGCAAGGATAGTGACGAGAACCGCGAAGCGCTGTACAGCACTGTACATGGTGCTGGCCGGGTCATGAGCCGTACCCAGGCCGCCGGCAAAATGAACTGGAAAACCCGTACCCGATCTGGTGGTCAGGTGACCCGCGAACAGATGAAAGAAGCAGTATCCAGCTTTGGGGTAGAGCTGCGCGGCGCGGATACGGACGAAAGTCCATTTGCTTATCGCAAGCTGCAGACCGTACTGGATGCGCATAGCGAGACGCTCGATGTACTGCATGTACTCAAGCCGATCGGCGTATGTATGGCAGGGGCAGATGAATTCGATCCTTACAAAGACTGAATAATAATGAAACAGAGTCAGAATCAAGAAATACAGACACATGATCTTTTATTTCGGAAAAGAGCAGAGCGAACGAATGCTTTGTTCTTTTCTTCATAATAAAGAGATATCAGTGAAAAAAACGAAGAGCAGATAACAGATTGATTTTAAGATACTTAAAATAGATAATTTATACGCAATTACGTTATTATTATATGGATAAATTTCAATCGATCTATTAATATAATATTTAGGTGTATATGAAATTGGTTTACAATTTTTACTTTTTGGCTAGTCAACAAGGTTTATCCATGCGATACTTAAAATTGACAAAAGCGAAAAGAAAATCATATACTATTTTTAATTCAATTTAAATGGATATAATTACTATTAGAACAATTTAATACCATACATATTTAGCATTCCTATTGCATGTTCATACATACTAGTGTATTTAGACTGAATATTTAACTTTAATTTAAAGCGCTTCAAATTTAAAACCGTCACATATCCATTTATTTAGAAGATCAAGCATTGTTCAGAAAGGGATGGGGTTTTTGATAAGAAAATCGTTTTATATGTTATGGGGTACACAGACCGTATCGAATATTGCGGATATTGTGTACACGCTCAGTCTGGTAACGCTGGTATTTACAGCGAGTGGTTCATTGCTCACTACGATTTTTATTCCATTGTTCCGGATGTTGTCCAAAATGGTCAGTGGATTGGTAGCACCACTAATCATGTCACGTATCCGTCTGACGTCTATTCTGATTGGTTCACAGTTGGGACAGTTCGTTATCTTTACCGGACTGATCTTTTATCTGTGGCTGAGTCCCGAAGTATCGTATCCGATTATTTTTCTGGCTGTATTCGGAATGTCCTTTCTCGATGGGTGGACTGATCCTGCCCGTAATGCGTTAATTCCTAGATTGGCAGAAGACGAAGGACTGATGAAAGCCAATGGACTGATGTCTGTCAGCGATCAGGTAGTCAAATGCTCGGGTTGGGCACTCAGCGGGGTGATAGTCGCTGTGATTGGTGCGGTTCCGACGATGTGGATCGCGTCGGTTAGTTACTTTTTGGCGATGTTTTTTACTGCCTTTATCCGTGATCCGTATGCCGCTGCAGGGATAGGGAATGTTGATGCATCACCTGAAGCGTTTGGCGCAAAGGGGGCGCTTCGCAAGCCATCGTATGGAGAACAACTCTCCGAAGGCTGGAAAATTCTCGCTACCAATCGGCGTATTCGTACACTGGCGATTGTTGATAATATCGATACACTTGGAGGCGCAGCCTGGCTCGGCGCATTTATTCTGGCTTTTGTCGTGGAAGTGCTGCATCAGGACGCCAGTTGGTGGGGCTTTATGAATACGGTGTTCTTTATCGGCTCGATTGCCGGAGGCGTATTTATTGTAGCCCGTGTCAAAAAGCTGCAAAAAAATGCCTATCTGTGGATGTTGTTTAGCCTGCTCGCTTACGTCATGATCACCTTTTTCTTTGCCTTTAACAGTGTTCCCATGCTGGCGCTGATCCTGTTCGCTGTATCGGGACTGCCTGTACAGATTGCCGGCATCATCCGCCGTACACTGATCCAGCAGAATCTGACACCAGCCGAGACACCAAGTGCTATGTCTGCTCTCAGCGTGCTAAGCAATTTTACTTTTGCAATTGCCATGCTGCTGCTTAGCTGGATCGCCGACCGGTATGGGATGCGGGATATGTATGTGGTAGCAGGTGTAATGACGACTGCCGCTGTAGTGATTGGGTTCGTATATCGCTCGGCATTCCGCGAAGAATTGTCTCCAGCATATGCGTCAGAGGAGAATGTAGTTGTAAATAAAGCCTAAGTGACAGACAGGTTAATGGAGCTATAGAGCAGCATTTCTATCAACCATACAAGTAGCATTAACGATTGGGTAAAAGCATATAAAGGAAGAAGAAATATGCATAAGCATGTATAAAAGAAGGTAGCAGACAGATAATATCTTTCTAGAGCCATCTACCTTTTGGCTTGATAAAACGATCCAATGAAAAACAGAATATTACCTATACAAAGAACGAAGCAGACCCGCGAACGGTGCTGCTTCGTTTTTGTATACTTTTATAAAATCATATATAAGACTCTACTATAATACCAATAACTCTTCGATCCTGTTATCTACACACCGGAGTAAGCCATAAATCCACCATCCACCGGTACCACAATTCCTGTCACAAATCCCGAGGTGCGTGCATCGGCGAGCCAGAGCAGCGTACCCAGCAGATCGTCAGGTACACCGAATCGGTTCATCGGAGTATGGGCGAGGATCTTCTCGGACCGCGCAGTGAGCGAGCCATCGTCATTTTTGAGCAGCTTTTCATTTTGCGCGGTCAAAAAGAAACCGGGAGCAATCGCATTCACACGTATACCCGCATCGGCAAAATGAACAGCCAGCCACTGGGTAAAGTTATTGATTGCCGCTTTGGCAGCACTGTAAGCAGGTACTTTGGTCATTGGAGCAAAAGCACTCATCGACGAAATGTTAATAATCGTCGCTTCTGGACGGTCGATCATATGGCGCGAGAACACCTGGGTCGGAATCAGCGTACCGGTCATATTCAGATCAAGTACGTGCCGGAACCCGTCAATCCGAATATCGTAAAAAGTCTGCTTCAGCTCGTCATTGAGGTCCTCTTCGCGGAAGCTTTCTTCGGTCGTGTTGGCATCCGGACGATTGCCGCCAGCCCCATTGATAAGAATATCGCAGGGACCGAGCTGGGTAGTAACCGCTGTCTCCGCGAGGATCACACTGTCTTCGGAAGTTACATCGCATCCGACCGCTATTGCCTGCACACCCAGACTGCGAATTTCCTCTGCCAGTTGTTCACCTTTCTCCACGGTACGATTCAGGATAGCAATATGACAGCCTTGATGGGCGAGCTCCAGCGCCATTGCCCGGCATAGGATACCGGCACCACCCGTGATGACGGCTATTTTGCCATGAAGACCATCATGCAGCGGCAGAGGCTGGGTACTGGAAGCTGTCGGAGGCTCCTGTTCCTTGGCTTCTACCGAGTGAATGACTTCGCGCAGTGTTTTGTCTACCAGCGAATTACCGGTCGAGGGAGCTGCCGGAACAGTGGGCGTGATTGGTATGTCCGAAGCATACGGCAAATTGCCGCCTGGAGTCTGCTGTTTCTGTTCATTCATCGGCAGTCCCTTCCTTTCGTCCGGTCGCTGCTGTCAGAAAGGGGTTCCGGCGATATTGAAGGGAATCCCATAATCCCCATAAATACATAATGCCAAGTGCACGGTCATACAATCCGTATCCCGGACGGCACTGTTCGCCCCAGAGATGTCGTCCATGATCGGGTCGGCAATATCCGGTGAATCCTTCCTCATGATAAGCCTGCACAATACCGGCAATATCAACTGTTCCATCGATCGTACGATGCGAGGTCTCCTGAAAATCGCCATTGTCTTCTACTTTGACATTACGGATATGTGTAAATGGAATCCGGTCCGCAAATTCATGAATCATAGAGATAATGTCATTGTCCGGATTGGCACCGAGCGATCCGCTGCACAGGGTAATTCCGTGTGCTTTGCTGTCATACATGCCGAGGAATCTGCGAATATTATCCTGACTGCGGATAATACGCGGCAGCCCGAAGATCGACCAGGGCGGATCATCCGGATGAATGGCCATCTGAATACCATTAGCCTCGGCGACCGGAATAATCTCATCCAGGAAATACTGCACATTACGCCATAGATCCTCTTCCGTAAATCCTTGATATGCCTCAAACAGCTCGGTCAGATGGGAGAGACGCTCTGGCTCCCAGCCAGGCATGGTCAGTGCAGAGTTGGACTGAATCTGCATTACCAGCTCAAAGGGATCCATATTCTCGATTCGGCTGTTCTCGTAAAATAAGGAATTCGATCCATCCGGCAGCGGATGGTGCAGATCGGTACGGAGCCAGTCAAAAATCGGCATAAAGTTGTAGCAGATCACTTTGACACCGGCTTCACCCAGATGTTCAATGGTCTGCTTGTAGTTGGCGATATAGCGGTCACGGCTGGGAAGTCCCAGCTTAATATCCTCATGGATATTGACGCTCTCCACGACTTCAATATGTAAGCCATAACGCTCGCTGAGTTGTTTCATCTCCTGCACGCGTTCCCGCGGCCAGACTTCGCCCACGGGAAGATCATGCAGAGCCCAGACGATACCTTCCACGCCTGGAATCTGACGTACCTGGTCCAATGTTATGGTGTCATTGTTCTCACCGAACCAGCGAAATACCATTCTCATACGGTTCACACTCCATCATTGATATTATGCTGCGCATGGATGTCTTAGCCAGTTGTGTGTTTTATTTATACACCTGCCTCCAGAGGTTGACGCATCTGAAGATGGGTTTTGCGATAGTGACTTGGCGAGATACCCGACCAGCGCTTGAACTGACGGCTGAAATGGGCGATATCCCGGTAGCCGAGTGTCGTCGCAATATCCTGAATAGACATCTGTGGATCGGCGAGCAATAGCTTGGACTTGTGCAATACCAGATTGGACAGATAGCTGCGCGGCGAGATGGCAAAAACCTGATGGAAAATCCGGTTGCAATGTGAAGGGCTGATTCCCAGCTCTGCTGCAATATCGTCGATTCCGTAATGGGAATCGGGACGCTCGGCGATCTGACTCGGATTACGGTTTACAATACCCTGCAGGCGGGCAGCAATCTGATGAGCCAGCTCCATATGTGCATAGGTCGAAGGTGATACCTGTGCAGCTTCATTTAATAAAATCTCCCATAATACGCTGAACAGCTCAAACGAAGCTGCCTGCAGGCGAATTCGTCGTGTAATCATATGCTCGCTCTCATGCTCGGCAGCCTGCACAAGCTTCATGATGCAGGGCTGAATCTGCTGTGCAGCCATGCTGTCCTTGCGGAAGACAAGCTGATGCAGACGTTCCAGCAGAGACAGGAACACCCGATCCGTCATTTCAAAATGAATGCATACATAGACCAGTGACTGATCGCCGACACTCCGGCTGGTATGAGGAATACCCGGCGGAAGGATGACTACATCCCCGGCCTGCTGGGTATAACTGTGTGTACCCGCTTTCATTTGCTGGGTGCCCTGCAGTACATAATTGATCTCATACTGGTCGTGCTTGTGACTCGGGCATTCCCAGTCATGGCTAACCTCACGCAGATGAATTCCCAATAGATTAACCGTCGTCTGTACGTCCGGGCATATGGTCTCAGACAGGCTGATTCCCCATTCCGGTGATATAAAGGAAGTAGACATCGATAACCTCCAATCTCACATTTTATGCTGGATAGAGTGCTGGTGTAACAGGCTTGGATGAGTTGTAGAATATCGTAATAAAATAGATATGGGTAATTTTACTAGTACTATTATTCCCAGCATACATGGATATCATTAAAAATGAAAGGGTTTTCATTAATAACATTAAAATGAATACGGAGCGGCTGTATGACCTGTTAGCAGCGCTTTATCGTACTCTCTAAAGAGTTATCGCAAAACGTCTGGTATAATGGGTATAATTACGATAAATATCTACAATTATCTACAGAAAGGCTGTCTGGCATGGCACAATACCCGCAATGGTCCTACTCACAGTCCAGGGCCAATATGTTTGATGAATGTCTGCGTAAATATTACTTTCACTATTATGGTTCACATAACGGCTGGAATGAACGGCTGGGTTCGCCAGAGCAGGTGCAGGCCTATCGGCTGAAACAGCTGCGTAATTTTTATCTGCTGTTTGGCGATTTGGCGCACCGGATGTGCGAATCGGCGCTGCGGCAATGGGATGAATCCAAAAGCTCTCCACGGCCCGAATTTCTATTAACCACCATACGCAAGCTGCTTAACGACGCCTATGTACAGTCCCAGGATCGGGAAGGCTGGTTGCGTAACCCCAAGCATCATATGATGCTGTCTGAAATTTATTATGGCGACGATACCCTGAACAGCCGTATTGCCACAATTAGGCAGCGGCAAGAAGAGTGTGTCAGCCATCTTTATCATAATAAGACATGGCAGGAAATCACTGGCAGCAAGGTGAATATTCTGGAAATCGAGAAATGGGATACGATGATTCTGTTCGATACCAAAGTCTATGTCAAAATGGACTTATTATATCGCAAAGAAGATGGTACAGTAGTCATTGTGGACTGGAAAACAGGCCGCGAAGATGATTTCTCCGATCAGCTGTATCTGTACGCCTCCTATGTTCAGGAAAAATACAATATGCCTCTGGAAAAAATACAGATCCGGGTAGAGTACCTGGTCACCGGAGAGCATAAGGAATACAGCGTAACTCGTGAAGATATCTCCAAAGTCGAACAAAACATCGGCAGGTATATTGAGGAAATGCGTTCCTGTCTGGATGATGATTATTATAACCGGCCCAAGCCGGAAAGCTATTTCACCGCGATGCCGTCTCCGCGCAAATGCAAAGAGTGCAATTTCCGTGAAATCTGCAAGGACCGGGCAGTCTGATTATTGGATTGTCGGCATACTGGAACAGCTGACCGCACAGGCAGTTGTACGGAAGAAATACGCACTACACTCAAGGCATATCATTCAAAGGAGGATTGGTTCGTGGATATTTCGTCTGCACCAGGCATGTCTTTACTAACACATGTATATAAGCATATCCCGGAAGGGATTGCGATCTTCTCGCCTCAAGGTGAATGTCTGCAGGTCAATCCCGCTTTTTGCCGTTTACTGGATTATGAAGAGGAAGAGTTAAAAAGATGTTTGAATATACAGCAGCTGGCGGATAGCTGGCTGTATCAGCAGCAGAAGGATACAATCGAGCGGCGCCTGATGCGGCGCGATCAGGAGACTATCTGGCTGTCGCTGCAGGCTTCGCGCTATCCGGATGCACCGGATCAGCCGCTGGAGTATCTGGTGCTGTATGCCAGTGAGATTGCCGACCGGGAAGAGGAAGACCTGTATACAATGGTCGCCCGCAATGCTTCCAATGTAATCTCGGTCAGCTTGCCGGACGGAACAATCAACTATGTATCGCCTTCGATAAAAAAAATGCTTGGTTACGAGCCTTATGAAGTAATGAACTCCAAACGGATGGAATATTATCATGAGCAAGATGCCAAAGATATGCTTCAGCCTGGACTGATGTATAACGACAGCAAAACCTTCATCCGCCGTGCGAAGCACAAAGATGGGCATTATCTGTGGATCGAAGTATTCACCCAGACGATGCATAATGCGAATGGCGAAGTGGAGAGAATCCTCAGTATTGCGCAGGATGTCACCAAGCGCAAAGCCCAGGAAGATATTGTCTCCCGGGCGCATAAGCTGGCCCAGATCGGTGCCTGGGACTGGGATATGGTCAACAACCGTATTCATTTCTCCAAAGATATCCGGCGTATTTTCGGCAATGTAATGAAACCGGTGGAGCTGGATACTGATTCGTATATGTCCACGATTCATCCCGATGATGCCGAGCGGGTGATGAAATGTATTCTGGATGCTCTCCATGAGGGGACCAACGGAGAAGCTCTTTACCGGATTATACTGCCTGGCAATATCCAAAAAGTCGTGCAGGCCTACTGGGAAGTCATTACCGACAAGACCAGCGGTACACCACTGCAGATTATCGGCATCGTGCAGGATGTAACTGCCAGTCACCAGATGAGCGAGCAGCTGCGGCAGAGCGAGCAAAATTATCGTTTGATTACCGAAAATTCGCTGGATATGATCTCCCGGCATTACGATGATCAGGCGTTTACGTTCCGCTATGTATCTCCTGCCAGCATGATTATTCTGGGATATGAGCCGGAAGAGCTGATCGGAAGTTCTTGCTATGAACTGCTGCATCCGGAAGATGTCGACAAAGCGCGCCGCTTCCTGGAAGAGATCAAGGGCAAGGGTAGTCAGCATGACACAATCATTTTCCGATATCGGCACAAAAAGGGCCATTATGTATGGTTCGAGACCCTGAGCCGGTATGCTTATAATGAACAGGAAGGCAGCTACGGATATACTTCGGTGTCCCGTGATATTACCGAGCGCAAATATCTGGAAATGGTGCTGCGTGACAGTGAATATCGTTATCGTTCCCTATTCGAGAATAATCCGTCCGGTGTATGTGCGATGGATCTCAAAGGCCATTTCCTCTCGGTCAATAGTAGCTTGGAGGATATCACCGGATTCTCCCGGCATGAACTGATCGGACGCCGGATTTTCAACTTTTTCTCGGCAGAGGATCTGGGCAAGATTAGTTATCATGCCCGTATGGCGGCAAGAGGAGTTCCGCAGACGTACGAGATTTCCGTACCTCGCAAGGATGGTTCCTTTTTCCCGGCGGATGTGATCAATGTGCCGATTATGGCGGATACCGAAGTTATTGGATTATACGGAATTATTACCGAGACGACCCGGCTTAAGGAGTATATCAACCAGATTGAGAAGCTGGGCAACGAACGTGCGCTAATTCTGGACTCGGTCTCTGAAGGCATATTCAGTGTCGATGCGGAAGGCAATGGGATTTTTATTAACCGTGCTGGTGCGGAAATGCTCGGACTTGTTATACAGCAGCCGGACGGTCAAGGGTTGTACAGTTCTCATGGCCGGAATCAGGCACTGTATGATGTGGATATTCTGAACGAGCAGTCTCCGATTATTCAGGCGATCCGGCAGGGTACACCGCATCAGGAGGAAGAGACCGTCTTCTGGAAAAATGATGGTTCCAGCTTCCTCGCTGCATACCGGGTAACACCGGTATACGAGCAGGAGGAATACCGCGGGACTGTTATCGTATTCCGGGATATTACGGACGAAAAGGAAATTCTGCGTGCCAAGGAATCGGCGGAAAAAGCAGATCGTGCCAAATCGGAGTTCCTGTCGGTGATGAGTCATGAACTGCGCACGCCGATGAACGGTATTATGGGCATGACGGGTCTGCTGGCGGATACGGAGCTGGATGAACAGCAGCGCAGCTATTTGGAAATTGTGATGAACAGCAGTGAGACGCTGCTACAGTTGCTAAATGAAATACTCGATTTCAGCAAGGCGGAAGCCGGTATGCTTACACTGGAACCCGAACCGTTTGAGACAACAAGAGTATTGGATTCTGTTGCCGAACTGTTCCGGGTAAGGGCTTCCGAGAAAGGAACAGAGCTTACTGTGGAGGTGGCTTCGGAAGTACCGGATGTACTGGTCGGCGATGCCGGACGAATCCGACAGATTCTGATCAATCTGGTAGGCAATGCCGTGAAGTTCACGGAAGAGGGACAGATCAATGTCTCGGTTCGCGCCCTGGAACGCTCGGAGGGACAGACTGATCACCCCGGTGAAATCTGGCTGGAATTTGCTGTACAGGATAGCGGAATCGGTATTGCCCTGCATCAGCAGCATCTGCTATTTCAGCCATTCTCCCAGCTGCATCCAGTCTGGAACCGCAAGTATGGCGGTACCGGTCTGGGCCTGTCGATCTGCAAAAAGCTCGTGGAATTGATGGAAGGCAGTATTGGGGTGATTAGCGACGAAAACCAGGGTGCTTTATTCCGGTTTGTACTGAAGCTTGGTACGGTGACTGCTGATCAGATGGATGATTCTACCAATCAAGTGCCGGATATTCTCCTGAGCGAAAGTCGTTTATTAACAGCAGCCGGTTCTGATACAACTGAGCACATACCGGAACTGCGCATCCTGATCGCTGAGGACCATCCATCCAACCAGCGGGTACTGCTGTCGATGCTGCATCGTGAAGGATACACGGCAGAGCTGGTTATGAACGGAGAAGAGGCTGTTCAGGCTTGTCTGGACAAGACGTATGATCTGATTTTTATGGATGTGCAGATGCCTGGGATGAATGGACTGGAAGCTTCACAAATCATTCGTGGACATTTCAGTAATGAACAAACACCTATCATTATCGGTGTAACGGCATTCGCCCGTCAGGAAGACAGGGAACGATGCCTGAATGCCGGCATGCATAATTTTGTCAGTAAGCCGGTGATGAATTCGGAACTACAGAGAGTGCTGCAGGAGAGTGCGGATATGCTTCGCCTTCGCCGTCCGGTCATTGATCCGCAGCTATAAAGAACAAGTGCATATCCTATACAATATGGAGGCTATCCTTCTATATTATGCAAAAGCGGATCACCGAGGCTCTCCCTGGTGATCCGCTTTTTGATTATGATATTTGATAAGAGGATTATACGGGGTCTACCTGCACCATGGATTGCTTGCCGCTGATCTGAATACCGGTTTGTGGTTTGCCGGCTTCTTTGAGATCACGCAGCAGATCTTCGATAATCGCTTTGGCTTTGGCAGATTCTTTGCTGCCCTGTATTTTGACGACGAGCATTACGGCATTACCCGATTGCAGGATGCGCAGTGCCTGATTTTTCTTAGTGTCATAATCATGATCCTCAATATGAGCAGTCAGACGAATTTCTTTGATTTTGGCAGGTCTGTCGCTTTTGGCAGCCTGCTGTTTGTTTTGCCGGGCAGCGCCGGCGGCAATCAGCTGGCAGGGTGGCGGGCTGCTGAATAGTGAATTACAGACCAGATCCACTTTTAGCTTACGCGCCATTTGCAGGGCTTCAGCGGTAGGCATAATACCCAGGTCTTCGCCGTTCAGACCAGTCAGATGCACTTCGGATGCTTTGATTTTTTCATTTTTGATCATAGGTAATTCCTCCAGCATTTCTATTGGTTTTTCTTGTGTTATACATCTCGTTAGCGATCAGGCTGTATTGTATCATATTCCTCTTCGGGTCAGACATAGCAGGCGATAGGGATAGCTAAATCGTATACATAGATATTTACATAAAATTACAGGATTATTTTACAAATACAAGACAAGCTGGGATAATGAAAGGGAATTTCAAATATGAAAGGAGCTAATCATGAAAAGAAAATTATGGATTACACTTCCACTGGTACTGCTGTTAATCGTATTGTCCGGTTGTCAAGCCGTTGGAAATCTGGATATCAAAAATGCCATGATTCGCAACCTGGATGTTAAATCGATAGAGTCCAGCCAGACCATATCGGTTCATCTGACACCTTCGGCTACAGCTGATGCAGAAGATATTCAGCTGGCCACCATTGTAAACGCATTGCAGCTGAATATTGATAGTGCCAAACTGCAGGCAGACGGCAAAATGTCTGTACAAGGGTCGGTACAATACAGCGGACAGAAACTGCCTTATCATATTTATCTGGATGAGCAGGGAATGACTATTGATCTGGAGGGCGCCAAACAGCCAATATACATATCTTTTGCCCTCAATGATTCCATGGGTCTGTCCGGACTGAGCGGCGGATTCAGTGCAGCTTCCCTCAAGGGAGAAGAACAGGAATTTGTTAAGCAGGTTATCTCCTTCCTGTATACCCACCTGCCGAATCCTGCAAATGTATCGGTGAACTCCGTACAACAGGATGTGTATGGTGAATCTCTGGATCTGACCCAGCTGCATGTCGAGCTGACAGGTGAAGAGCTGATTACACTGGTTAAGCCTTTCCTTGTGAGTGTCTCCCAGGACAAAGAAGGAATCCGTCAGCTGATTGGTGCTGTCTATGACTTTATGTCTACCACACTGGAACAGACAGAGCCAGGCTCAACCGAGTCCGTTATGGGCGGCAGCAGAGAAGAATTCGTAAATAATGGCTACAAAGAAGTAAATAAAACGCTGGATCTTGTCCTCAAAGAGTATGATAGCCAGCTGGCTGAACTGCAGGAGTCCAAAGAATTTAATACTGTATTTGGACCAAATACCCGTGTCAGCACAGATGTGTACTTCGACAAGGACATGTATATCCGTAAACAGTCGATGGAGATGACGATTGCACTGCCGGATACCGAATATACGCCAATTTCCTCGATCCGTGTGTCTACAGCAAGCGAATCATGGAATATCAATGGAAATGTGACTGCAGATCCGGTTGACACTACAGGTGGTGTACTGCAGGTATCGGAGAAGACAACGCCGGGTACTTTCCTGCGTAACTTTGAAAAGACTTCTCCGGTGTACATGCTGCTTAACAATATGAACGGCATTACCAAGAAAACGATCTACTTTGGATCTTATGGTGATTACGATGACACGATTACCCGTAATCATGTAACACTGGTTCCGGTCAAGGATCTGGCAGAAGGCCTTGATGCCAAAATGCAGTGGAATGTTTCTTCCAAACAGCTGACACTGACAGATGATATTACAGGTGCAGTGACTGTACTGAAGCTGAACTCCAATAAGGCAGTAGTGGATGGTCAGTCCCATACGTTGTCTTCCAAAGTCGTTAATGTCAAAGGTAAAGTCTATGTACCTCTGCGCTCGGTAGCCAATATTCTGGGTGCAACCGTAGCTGCTGATGGAAATAGCTTCACTGTAACCCGCAAGTAATAATTGCGGATTATTCCAATCCTAAAGCAATCCAAACAAAAGGACCTCATCCCGAAGCGGAGAGGTCCTTTTGTTTAATTAATTTTGAAATAAAAAAGCTGGTTATTTGTCGAAAATAGTCAATTAGAATGGAGTAAAAAGAATAACAAGGAAAATGCCGAAAAAAACAACCGTATTTCGGCAAAATACAGCGATGGAAGAACGAAAAATAAAAAAGAGATAAATGAGCAATTCGAATCATCCCAATTTCAAACGATGAAGTTAAAATTTATCCATAAATACTTTTTATTAGAAAAATATAGGAATTGTAGCAAAAATACTCCTCTGTTCTTAAAGAGACTGCTACATCGTTCTCTATAATGCGCATAACAACTGCAATTCCTGTGTTTTTCGTCCGAAAAAGTATACCGGCGATCCAACTCCTAATTCGCCATCACAAAAGGGGGCAAGTAATAAAAAAATAAAATTGGAAAATTATAAAATAATATGTAATCAAGTGAGTCAACAATCCAAAATATGGTTATTAAACCGTCATGGAAATATCATTCATTTTTTCGGGGAGAAATGGATGTAGACAGTTCATCAATCTTCAAACTCAAACGGTTCTATGGGAGTGGAACTGTGATAGTACTCGATGATGTATTGCACTTCTACAGAAAGCTATCCCATCCGATTTACACACAGACATAAAGATGATTTAATTCAAAAGGAGAGATTTTAAAATGGGATTGCTTAATTTCAAAAATGGTATGGTACTGGCTGGCGCATTGTTTCTTGGGACTGTTTTTCAGAGTGGAACGGTGCATGCATTGCAATATGGCGGAGATATCGTTCCGACACTTAGCAGCAGCGCAGGCAGTAATGGTACAGCCAAAGCCAGTGTAGAAGAGTCGGGTTATGAAGCATGGAAAGCATTTGACGATAATGGAAATGCAAACAGCTACTGGAGAGCGCCGGCAAACAGCACATCGAAGCTGTCATACGAGCTGAACCAGAAGCAGGTTGTTAATAAATATACAGTACAAACAGATACGTATGATGCAGCAGATGCTCCGAAAAAATGGCAGTTTGCCGGTAAAATCGGCAACAACTGGCTCGTAATTGACGAGCAAGCCGGCCAAAGCGGCTGGGCACCTGGAGAAAAGCGTACATTCGAAGTAGACAACGATGTAGCTTATTCCGGTTATGCACTGTTCATCACAGGCAATAACGGCAGCAAATGGGTAGGCATTAACGATCTGGAGCTGACTTCATTCGAAGGTAATACCAATGTGATTCCGGCGATGGGTGCGCCTACATTAAGCGCTGACAATGCGCCTGGTGCTGCTGCTTCGGTAAATGCAGAATCTGCCTGGAAAGCATTTGACCACTCGGTAAGTCAAGACAGCGTATGGGCATCCGACTCGCAGCGGTATGCTGATGCATCTCTGTCTTATACCTTCTCCAGCCCGAAAGTGATCAAAGGCTATGCGGTAGCAGTAACAGCCAAATCGACAGCACCTGTATCATGGATGCTGGTAGGTTCCAATGATGGTAAACAGTGGGATGAAGTCATTCACGAAGTGAAGTCTTCCATGCGCTGGGAACCAGGTCAGAAGAAAATCTATGCAGTAGATAACGATACGGCTTACAAATCCTACAAATTGATTATCAACCGTAATTCCGGTCCTACTCAAGTTGTAGTCAACGAATTTGAACTGTATCAATAAAAAGGAATGGGCAGTCCATCACACTGCCTTCCTTATCCATCCTATAGAAATGCAAAAGAAGAAGCAGCCTATGCAGGGGCTGCTTCTTCTTTGCTGTGATAAGAGTGGTTGTCAGAGCCAGCCACCTACCATGATCGAATTAGTGGGTAATGATACGATAGCTTGTGCTTATGTCCGCAACTGTGAGAACATAGAATAGAAAAAGAGCGCTATCATTAGACAGGAGGAAATAAAATGAACAAGATTATGCCACTGGCTCATCGCGGTATTTCCAGCAGTCGTCTGGCCCTCGGTTGTATGCCTTTTGGGGGCGGCTGGGATCAGACTCCATTTACAGAGGAGCATGTCAAAGAAGCAGAAGCTGCTGTCGATGCAGCACTGTCAATTGGTATTACGATGTTTGACCATGCTGATATTTATACAAGAGGCAAAGCCGAGCAGGTATTCGGCCGTGTGCTGAATAATCGCCCGGAACTGCGTGACCAGATTGTGATCCAGTCCAAATGCGGTATTCAGCTGGGAGATGAGGAGCTGCCGGGTCGCTTTAATTTCTCCAAAGGACACATTCTGGATTCTGTCGATGGCAGTATGGAACGTCTTGGTACAGATTATCTGGATATCCTGCTGCTGCACCGTCCGGATCCGCTGGTCGAGCCGGAGGAAGTAGCAGAGGCTTTTGCATCGCTCAAAGCATCCGGCAAAGTACGTTATTTTGGTGTATCCAATATGAGTGCTGCACAGATCGCCTTTTTGCAGCAGGCGATTCCGGATTCCTTTGCAGTGAATCAGCTGGAAATGAGCCTGGGTCATCTGCACTTTGTAGATCAGGGGGTACATGTGAATCAGGCGGCAGGTACAGCAGTGAATTTTGCCGAGGGTCTGATGGAATACTGTCGTACCCAGAATATCCAGCTTCAAGCCTGGGGACCACTGGCACAGGGCAAATTCTCCGGTCGCGATGTGAAGGATCAACCTGAGCATATTCAGGAAGCAGCGAAGCTTGTACAACAACTGGCAAATGAAAAAGAAACGACTCCCGAGGCAATTGTTCTGGGCTGGCTGATGCGCCATCCGGCTATGATCCAACCGATTATTGGTACTACCAATCCACAGCGAATCAAAGCTTGTGAAGATGCAGAGCGCCAATCCCAGCTCATGACCAGAGAAGAATGGTATACGCTGTATGTGACCGCACGCGGCGAATCCATGCCATAATTCCACAAGAAACCAGCATAACTGTATATAAATAAATGTTGATTCTTATACGTAAGAGTCCGTTATACGGTCTTTTTCTGCTCCATGTATATGGAGTAAAGAGATAAATAAAAGCAAAAGAGCAGACTGTTCTATAAAGTCTGCTCTTTTTGTTATAGCCAAAAGAAAGAAAATACATGGATTGTAGAGTAAAAAAGGATGAAGTTGACATGAGAAGTGAGCAAAAGAAGTGATAAAAAAATAGTATCAAATTCGGATAGCCAAATTGGGAATATTTTAATTAGGTATATAAACAGAACATATGATCTATAAGTGGAATAAATATCATATTTGATTACAACCAAATAACTTATGTAACAAAATTGTAATAAATAAGAACGCTTACTTTTTAGCTACGTAAGAAAGTTATCTAAACAAAAAAGTAGGAATAGACCATGATGATAAGTTAGCACATTTCCTTATGTTATAAGGGTTTATGTAAATATTTTTACTTAAAATACCATAAATGTAAGATGAGAATCTAGATGGGACTAGGACTTTCGACATTTAGAGAATACTCGAAAAAAATAATTTATCTTAGTAATTGGAAAATTTATCATGTAAATTATTCGATTAGAGTATATAATATGTTACAAATCAATAAAGTTATTCAAAACGAATAACATTTGGGTAAAGGTAACAATGGGTTCATATGTTCATGAGGAGACAGGCAGAGAAAAACAATCTGTCTGCTGATGGATCAGCAGCATGATCTTCTATCCTGATATAAAGATGAAGACTGCTGAAAGGAACGAGGTCTTACAGTAGATGTGAATGTTCGTATCGAAGAATGATCCGGATAGGAGGGTAAACACGTGCACACAGCATACGACAAAACTAAGTTAGTGAATAAGTCACTAATATCTGCACAACCTGTTCATTGCTCATCGCGTGCTACTCTGGAGAAAATCGATTCTGTCATTACTTATCCAAGCGGCTCCAGAGCCTATTTATGGCAGGGAGATACCAGTATTGATAAGACAGTTTCTTTTGTAGAACATTATCGCCGCAGGCTGGATGATTATATGGGTCAGCGAGATCGTCTAAAGCAGTACAGCGATTATCTACGACAGGAGACACTTATTGATCCGCATATTCATTAATCCATACCAAATATTTCATATATGAATTATAAATACACCGATATCAAAATAATTAATCACCCGAAGGAGGTGCAGGCATGAGTGCAACAGCTGGAATCTGGGATATGGCAAAACGACATAGTAGTGAAGAATTGCAGCAGCAGGGCAACCGGATGATGCAGAGCATGGAGAGATATCCAGCCGATGCTTCAGGAATATGGCAGGGAGAACATCTTTTCCTTGGCTGTCATGATCAATGGGTCACTCCCGAATCGGTCCATCAGCGTATGCCTCATTACGATTCGGTTCGCCGACTGGCCATTACGGGCGATGTGATTATTGATAATCGAGAGGAATTGTTCAGCCAGCTGGGATTGAATGCTTCTATGTATGATATGCCGGATATTATGCTTCTGCTTCATGCCTACGACAAATGGGGTGAGCAGATGCCTCGTTATCTGAACGGCGACTTTGCTTTTGCAATCTGGGATGAATCGAGACAGCAGCTCTTTCTGGCGAGAGACTGGTCCGGTAACCGTACACTGTATTACTATCAGACCGCCGAGAAGTTTATTTTCGCCAGCACAATGGAAGCTTTGTTCCAGACCGGTGATGTGAGCAAGAAATTGTCCACTCCGTGGATGGCGGAGTTCCTGACAACGGTAGCGATGGAAGAGTCGACCGATATTCAGGCGACGGTCTATGATCAGATCAAGCAGCTGCCGCCGGCACATGCGATGATGCTGTCTGCGGACAAATCTTCCATTTATCAGTACGGTATACTGCTGCCGGATGAACCGCTGCGACTCAAGTCGGATGGAGAATATGTAGAGGCGTTCAGGGATGTATACAGCCGGGTTATCCGTGCCAAGCTGCGTACCCGCCACGGTGTAGCAGCGACACTCAGCGGCGGACTGGATTCAGGCAGTGTCGTCAGTTATGCAGCCAAGATCCTCTCGGGTCAGAACAAGCCGATTTATACATACAGCTTTGTGCCGATTCCCGGCTTCAAAGACTGGACATCCTCACGACTAATGGCTAATGAACGACCATATATTGAAGAGACGGTCAGACATGTCAGCCAGATTCATCCGGTCCATGATCACTATATGGATTTTGCTGATCGGAGCCCACTCAGTGAAGTGGAACATTGGCTCTCCCTGATGGAGATGCCGTACAAGTACTTTGAGAATTCATTCTGGATTCGCGGCATTTTCGAGCAGGCCCAGCAGCAGGGGGCAGGAGTACTGCTGACAGGAGCACGTGGTAACTTTACTATCTCCTGGGGACCAGCGATCGAGTATTATGGCGAAATGCTCAAAAAGTTCCAATGGATCAAACTGTATCAGGAAATGAAAATGTACAGCCAAAATGCCGGTATCCGGCGTAAAAAGATTATCCAGCAGATTCAGCAGTCCGCCTTTCCCCGTCTGAGCCGCAATACCCGCGACCTGGGCCGGCCAGATGCACTGAAATGGATTAATCCCGAGCTCGCCGAGCGGACCGGGATGGCCGAGCGGGTACGCCAGGCTGAACTGAATCTGGTAGGCAGTGATACCATGAGTGACCAGGATATCCGGTTGGACAAGTTCTCCAATCTGGCTACTGCCAACAAAGATGGGGCTGTAACGTCCAAAATATCCATGGGTTATGGTGTCTGGGAACGTGACCCGACGAATGATCCACGCGTGATCAAGTTCTGTCTGTCCGTACCTTATAACCAGTATGTGCAAAATGGAATGGACCGCGCGCTGATCCGGCGTGCGACGGCAGGTGATCTGCCCGACAAGATCAGGTTGAACCAGAAAGTACGCGGTCTGCAGCCTGCGGATTGGGTACAGCGTATGCTGCCGATGTGGCCTGCTTTTACAAGCGAGATCCGTGAGATTTGTCAGGACTCGGCAGCTGCCCAGTGGATGAACACAGAGAATATTATGGAAGCTCTAAATGAAGTGGGCGAGTCCCCTTCAGCCGAAGCGGCATTTAATCCGGCTACACGCCTGCTGATGCGCAGTCTCATTATGGGACGATTCATTCGCAGCTTAGCATAGCAAGGTATACCCTATAAAGGAGGTGAATAATGAACATGACAAAAATGGAATGGCAAGCTCCGGAAATGCAGGTCCTGGATGTTAATGAGACAGCAGCTGGTAAAGGCTGGAAAGTCATTGACTGGGTTACTTACGATGACGCCGATCTGTACAACCCGGGCAGCTAATCGCCGCATGTTAAAGGGGTAAGTTGAACGACCATCTATCCAAAACATTTGAGGAGGAAATACTCATGAAC
>NZ_AOIG01000004.1:0-46917 GCF_000346635.1 Paenibacillus shenyangensis | reverse complement strand
GAAAGTCATTGACTGGGTTACTTACGATGACGCCGATCTGTACAACCCGGGCAGCTAATCGCCGCATGTTAAAGGGGTAAGTTGAACGACCATCTATCCAAAACATTTGAGGAGGAAATACTCATGAACCAAGAAAAAATGCAATGGCAAGCTCCAACGTTGGAAGTTTTGGATGTCAATGAAACAGCAGCAGGTAAAGGCTGGAAAGTCATTGACTGGGTTACTTATGATGATGCTGATCTGTACAACCCGGGCAGCTAATCCATTTCTATTCAAGTAACAGGCTCACCCCTGAATCCAAAACCTTTGAGGAGGAATACGAATGAATCAAGAAAAAATGCAATGGCAAGCTCCAACCTTGGAAGTTTTGGATGTACATCAAACAGCGGCAGGTAAAGGCTGGAGAGTCATCGACTGGGTTACTTATGACGATGCGGATCTGTACAACCCGAGCTGATTTTCATATTCAATCATTTTAATAACGTATAAGGAGGAACACAGGATGAAACAAGAAAAAATGCAATGGCAAGCTCCAGCAATGGAAGTTTTGGAAATGAACGAAACTGCCGCAGGTAAAGGCTGGAAAGCAATTGACTGGGTCACTTATGATGACGCAGACCTGTACAACCCAGGTAGCTAATTAAATTAGCGCCAGGTCAAGGCTGAAAGGTCATCGACAACGTCGATTATAAATGATGCAGATTTGCGTAAGTCTTGCTGATTGTTTTTGGTAAGCGACCTGTGTTGCTTCGTAAGACCAGCAGTAGTGTAATTCTCAAAGTGACCCTTATACCCCAAAAACGTATAAGGGTCCATTTTCTTCAACAGGACCAGAGCATGATGGAATCACCGGTGTGCATTAAGTTCCGGAAGC
Source organism: Paenibacillus shenyangensis (assembly GCF_000346635.1). Taxonomy (NCBI): domain Bacteria; kingdom Bacillati; phylum Bacillota; class Bacilli; order Caryophanales; family Paenibacillaceae; genus Paenibacillus; species Paenibacillus shenyangensis. Next base: position 46,043 of record NZ_AOIG01000004.1, on the reverse strand, counting down.
GATCAGCCAGGGAACCTATCGGGAGGTTATTACTATTAACACGATCCAACAAACCGTATATCAAGCCTTTGGTCTACGGATTAAAAGCGAAATTTCCTTGCCTGAGCTACAGCAAGTTAACAATACAAATAGATCAGCTGACGTGACCGTCCGTTTTGCGGATTTGTCCCAGTGGGCGGAAGCCATTTCTACCCGTGATACCAATTTTACGATGCAGCCGCCAGGCTTTATGTTCCAAATGCCCGATACAGGCATATTCTGTATTCACGAAGGTAACAGTATCATAATCGATCCTGCACCCCAGGTCAGTGAAGCCAAACTGCGCCTGTTCATACTTGGAACCTGCATGGGCATTCTGTTGATGCAGCGTGATATTTTCCCACTGCACGGCAGTGCATTATTAATCGAAGGTCAGGCTTATGCTTTTGTCGGTCATTCGGGAGCAGGCAAGTCCACGCTTGCAGCTACCTTTATGCAGGCAGGGTATCCGCTCATCAGTGATGATGTAATCGCCGTGAATTATGAGAATGGAGTGCCTCATGTATATCCGGCTTATCCACAGCAGAAGCTGTGGCAGGAAAGTCTGAATCATTTTGGTATCTCATCCGATCAATATTCTACGCTGCATGATGAATACGATAAATTCGCAATTCCGGTCGGTGATCGGTTTTATAACCAGCCTGTACCGCTTGCAGGAGTATTCGAATTGGTGAAGACGGATGCACCGGAAGCTAGTATTATAGAATTAAATCGGCTGGAACGTCTCCACATTATGCTGGCGCATACCTTCCGCGGTGCAATTGTTCCGCGTCTGGGTCTGAAGCAGCGCCATTTCTCCCAGTTTGCCGCACTGGCAGGGGAGCTTGATGCTTATCAGATTCAGCGTTCGACGACCGCTTTTACCGCACCTGCCATTATGGAAAAAGTCGTTCAGATCATCCAATCCAAAAATCACGCCGCATCCCGCTCGGGCAGCAACAGTTGAACCGTTACGGATGAATGTGCCAAGGAGATTAAATCACTCATTTAATCCATACCAGAACTAAACATATCAGCCTAGCCATGAAAGGGGAAACGTTAATGTCTAACCAAATGATAAATAGCGAACAAAAAATCACCCAAAATTCCAACTATATCGCCAGCGATATGAATGGAGAGAAAGTCATGCTGGATATCGAGTCCGGTAAATATTACAATCTGGGCGCTATTGGAGGCCGAATCTGGGATATCAGTGAGAATCCGGTCACTGTAGATGAGATTGTAGCCGTACTGCTGCAGGAGTATGACGTAGCGCAGGACGTATGCAAACAGCAGGTGAGTGTATTTGTAGAGAAAATGCTGCAGGAAGGGCTGGTTGAGGTCAATGGCGCTGCCGTTCGCTAAATTGTCCAAAGCAGCCAAACTGCGCAACTATCCGGCTGCGATGCGCAAGCTGATGCTGGAAGCTCTCTTTTACCTGGCCTGGGGACGCATTATGAAGATGCGCCCGTTTGCCAAAGTGTCGCCGTCACTGGGCGATTATATGCAGGAGACCACGTACGAATCGGATCGGGACGCTCACCGTCAGGCGGTGCAGATCTCCAAAGCGCTGCATCTGGTCAGCCAGACTTTTAGCAAGCAGAATATTCCGGCTCTCCAGCTCAAAGGCCCGGTGCTCGCTCAGCTATTGTACGGTGATCTGTCCCGACGCACGTCCAAGGATCTGGATGTACTGGTGCCGATGGATCGTATAGAAGCAGCCGAGCAGGCACTGTTGGAACTTGGTTACACCAAGACCCAGGAAGTCGACCGGACGCTGGATAAATGGAAATGGCGCTATAATCACGAATCCTATACCCATGAACGTACCGGCGTAGAGATTGAGCTGCACTGGCGGCTGAATGGAGATGCCGGTGCCGAACAAAGCTTTGACGATCTATGGACACGTAGACAAACTATGCAGTTTGGCGGTACATCCGTGCATATGCTCGGCAAAGAAGATCTGCTGATCTATCTGGCTGTCCATGGTGCACGTCATGCCTGGTTCCGTCTGCGCTGGCTGGCAGATATCGATAAACTGGTGCGTATGGATATCGACTGGGAACTGCTCGCACGTCTGGTGCGTCAGTACAAGAGCAGTCATATTGTCGGTCAGGCATTCCTGCTGGCGGCTGCTTTATTGGAGACTCCGGTAACGCCGCAGATGGAAGTGCTGATGAATCAGCCGCGTGCCAGAGACCTGGCTCGTCGTGTGATTGTATTTATCCGGGAAAAGGTAAGCCTCTGTCCGGAACCGGAAACCGAGCGACTCGCACAGCAATACCGTTCCTATCAATATGCACTGCGTACCAACGGTCAAAAGGCATTATTCTGGTGGCGCAAGATGACACCGGATGCATGGGATATGCAGACACTGCCGCTGCCGAAGCCGCTGCATTTTATGTATTATCCGCTGCACCCGTTTCTGCTGTTATACCGGCGGAATCAGCGGCGTAATGCATTGCAGCGGGAGGTGGGCCAGTGAATGAGCTGCGCAGCTATGTAAATGAACTACGCCAATATGGCGGCAAACGAATCTATTTCTATATTGGTCTGATGCTCGTCATCAGTCTGCTTGATATGGTCACGCTGTATATGCTTGTCCCTCTGCTCAGCCTGATTGGGGTATTCGGCGGTGCCGGCAGCAGTACACTGCCTATGGCTTCGCTGTTTGAGCCGCTCAAGCAGATGCCGGTTACGACGACGCTAATTATTATTTTATCGGTCTACAGTCTGCTGACAATTGTACAAGGACTGATGCAGCGCAAACAGGCGATTATGGGCGCCGAGATCCAGCAAGGATTTATCAAGAGCCTGCGTCTGCGTGTATATCGCTCGATTATGCGTTCCAACTGGTCCTTTTTCCTGCGTAAGCGCAAGTCGGATCTGAGCCATATGCTGACCACCGAGCTGGCCAGGGTCAGTCAGGGAACGAATCTGGTCCTGATGCTATCCACTTCGCTGCTGTTTACCGTGATTCAGATCGGATTTGCCATGGTGTTATCCTTCAAGATGACCCTGCTGGTAATGATCGGTGGCGGACTGCTGGCCTTGTATTCACGCAAGTTTGTCCGTAAGTCCAAAACATACGGGGATAAAATGACCCAGCTGTCACAGGATTATTTCTCCGGTATCCAGGAGAATCTGAACGGAATCAAGGATATCAAAAGTAATATGCTGGAATCTTCGCACTTTGATTGGTTCCGCAATATGGCCAACAAGCTGGAATATAATCTGATCCAGCAGATTCGCCTGAATTCGGCTACCCAGCTGATCTACAAGCTGATCTCGGTCGTATTCATTGTCGGTTTTATCGTACTATCCGCGCAGGTATTCAAGCTGCAGCCGGAGCGTTCAGTGCTGATCGTACTGATCTTTGCCCGCTTATGGCCAAGATTCAGCGGTATTCAGTCCTATCTGGAGTATATCGGTGCACTGCTGCCTGCGTTCCGCGCACTGTCCAAGCTGCAGACCGAATGTGAGCAGGCTGAAGAATCATATCGTCCGGTTGGGTATGGTCAAGGACCGGTACAGCCACTGCAGCAGGGTATTCGCTGTGAGCAGGTGTCATTCCGCTACAGTGAAGAGCATGACAATGCGCTGAAAGATATTAATCTGTTTATTCCGGCAGGTCAGATGACTGCTGTCGCCGGACGTTCGGGAGCGGGCAAGAGTACGCTGATCGATATGCTGATGGGGCTGATGGAGCCGCAGGATGGCAAAGTGACTGTAGATGGAGAAGTACTGACTGGAGAGCGTCTGCTGTCCTGGCGCAACTCTATCGGTTACGTCGCTCAGGAGCCGTTTCTGTTCCACAGCAGTATTCGTGAGAATCTGATGCTGGTGAAGCCGGACGCGAGCGAAGACGAGCTGTGGGAAGCATTGTCCTTTGCAGCTTGTGATGAGTTCGTACGGAAGCTGCCGGATGGACTGGATACAGTTATTGGCGACCGCGGGGTTCGTCTGTCTGGGGGAGAACGCCAGCGTATCGTGCTGGCACGAGCTATCCTGCGCAAGCCGGAAGTGCTGATTCTGGATGAAGCGACCAGCTCGCTGGATACCGAGAATGAAGCCAAGGTACAGCTCGCGCTGGAGAAACTCAAAGGCAAGATCACACTGATTGTTATTGCCCACCGTCTATCCACAATCCGCAATGCCGATCAGGTGATCGTGATGGATCATGGACAGATTGTGCAGCAGGGTGGATTTAACCAGCTGTCCAGTGAGACCAAGGGAACCTTCCATCAGCTGCTAGCCTATCAGACAGCTGCCCAGTAATGCGGTTCGATTTTATTTTGTCGGACAAAGTATAATCATGCAGAAAAGGAACAGATCGCTGCGATGCAGTGGGATCTGTTCCTTTTTTATCGTACGGATTGAAAAATCAACGATAGGGTACAGCATTTCATGCGGATTGGCATTTAGTTAGAACATGTGAAGGTTTAAAAGTTTAAAGATTCGCCAATCACTCACCCTAATTCAAGATACGATCTACCTGTCCAGCGGATCACTGTATATCTGCAGGATTTATTTCAAATCCAGCCAATCCAGTTCTTCACGTGTCAGTGTAATCTGCGCACCCTCATCACAGGATAGCAGTTCTTCACGGTTCTGTGCTCCGATCAAAGCACAGGTCGGAAAAGGCTGATTGAGTACATAAGCCAGCGCAATCTGGATCGTAGTACTCTGCTTCTGTCCAGCCAGTTCTCCAGCACGGCGCAGCCGCTCCCAGTTCTCATCGCTGTAGAATACGCGCACCAGATCTTCATTATCCCGCACCTCCGGGGTAAAGCGTCCGGTAAAGAAGCCCCGCGCCTGTGAAGACCAGGATAGCAGTGGCAGCTGGGTCTGTTCATGCCAATCCAGTGTTTCGCGGTCAGCGGAGACACAGCCTGCCCAGAATGGCTCATTGGCTTTGGCAAGACTCAGATTGGGACTACTGAAAGTAAAACCGGTTAATCCATGGGAAGCGGCATAGTCATTCGCTTCCTGTAGCCGCTGCCAGGTCCAGTTGGAAGCGCCGATAGCACCGATCCGTCCAGCTTCGACATGCTCGTTAAGCGCTTCCAGAATAGAGCCTACAGGAACAGACGGATCATCACGATGCAGACCATACAGTTCGATAAAGTCGGTCTTCAGCCGCTCCAGGCTGGTCATCAGGTCGCTACGGATATCCTCTGCATTCACACGTGGTCCATGCTGATCATGATGGGCACCCTTGGTCAGAATGACCAGTGCTTCACGGTTACCGCGTTCCTGCATATATTGGCCAAGCACTTCCTCGCTCTCACCGCCGCAGTAAATATGGGCAGTGTCTATTGTCGTACCGCCAATTGCCAGAAAAGCATCCAGATTCGCAGCTGCTTTTTCATACGTATCATGCTTAAAATAGTCTGTACCTTTGATCAGGCGAGAGACTGGTTTGCGTGCACCTTCAATTTGGATATATTCCATGTCTTATATCTTCCTTTCGTATGAGGAATCGATTACCTGTATGTTGTGATTATAATGAATTCAAAAAGGCTTGGAAATGATAATATATTGAATAGGTTAACACAATATTGTCATTAGAGAGGATGAGGAAGATTAGACAGACCGTACTACTTACTTTGCAGGAACAGCCATATTTTTGTCTGCCGGAATCAGTAGGGCATTATCATGATCAACCGGAACATTCCGTGTTGAGAGAAGAGGGTGCACTGAATAATTTTAATATACATTATGTAGCTGCCGGTAAAGGATATGTGGAAGTGGAGGGAACGGTACATGAACTGCGCAGCGGGCAGGCGGTGCTTTATTTTCCGCATCAGCGTCAGCGGTATTACAGCAGCCAGGATGATCCGTGGGATGTGCGCTGGGTGCATTTTTATGGAGAGCGTCTGCATGATTATATGATTGAGCGTGGATTTCACCGCAATCTATTGTGGACACTGCGTCAGCGGGAAGGCTGGGAAGCCTCTCATCTGGCACTGCTGAATGAAGCGGAGCAGCACCGGATGCTGCATCCGTCACTATTATCGACACTGACCTATGCGGTGCTCGCCGAATTCGTGCATCAGGCGGTTCCGCTGAAGAATCGGCGTGCGGGTCAGGCGGAAGGCCGGATTCTGAGCCTGCTGCCACAGATGCAGCAACAGGCCTGCGAACCTTTTCTCCTGCAGGATTGGGCGGAGCGGGCAGGGGTGAGCGAACATTATTTTTGCAGACTGTTCAAAAGTGTAGTCGAGATGACTCCAATGGAATTCATCACCCGTTCCCGCTTGCAGATGGCCAAGCAGTGGTTATTGGAACGGCCGGATCGCCCTGTGGGGCAGATTGCCGAGGATGCCGGCTATCCCAGTGCCAGCTACTTCAATCGTCAATTTCTCACCCGTGAAAAGATGACACCTACGGAGTATCGCAGACTGTATTGGAATTGAATACGATGCTGATTTCAGCGAATCAGCCAGAGATATTCAGGCTGGCTGCCCCTGACAATTCCAGTGTCTCCATAATCAGCATGACCGATTCCTCTACAGACAGGAACTCGGTGTTAATAACCAATTCAGGCTGCTCGGGTACATCGTAGGGAGCACTGATCCCGGTAAACTGCGGAATCTCCCCGCTGCGGGCACGCTGGTACAATCCCTTGGGATCACGCTGTTCACAGGCTGCCAGAGAGCAGTTCACATAGATCTCGCAAAAGTCTTCGGGCTGGAACATGTCCCGTACCATTTGCCGATCCGGAGCATGGGGGGAAATCAGTGCAGCGATAACAATCTGTCCACCATCCAGCAGGATGCGGGCGACTTCTCCCATGCGGCGAAGATTCTCGCGCCGATCTTCTGGAGCAAAGCCCAGATCGCTGTTCAGTCCCTGCCGTACCCGGTCCCCATCCAGTACATAACAAGATTGTCCACGCAGGAACAGCTCATGCTCCAGTGCAAAAGCGAGAGTGGATTTCCCTGATCCGGACAATCCGGTCAGCCACAGTACACGTCCCTTTTGCCGATAAAGCCGCTCGCGGTCAGCGCGTGTAACCAGAGGGAATCCTGCTGCAGGCTGCTGTGATTCTGTCATAAATACGCTCCTTTGTACGATAAATTGGATTTATTTTATCATACCAGCAATAAGCCGGAATTGCCTGCATGACAAAAGTGAATTTGGCAGAAGACGAGTGAACCGGAGAACCATATAAAAAGCCCCTGTCCAAAGGAGTACAATCTCCTTGCGGACAGGGGCTTTTCGTATCGCTGTATGAATGTCATACGCTACAGGTTCGGCAATCAATCGCAGAACTTAGCGTTCGTCGTTCCAGAAGTTCAGCGGATGATTTTTTTTATCCAATATTTCAAAATGATAACCCTCTGCCTTGAGCTCTTTGAGTACTTTTGGCAGTACTTTGAGAGTGGCAGGTTGATCATGCATCAGTATAACCGGAGTAGCTCCGCGACGTTCTACCGATTTCACCTGGGTCATAATATTGTTGTACACCTTCTGGTGATCTTTTTTGTACTTCCAGTCCAGGGAATCCACGTTCCAGTCCCACAGATGGAAGCCGCCGGTGCTCAGCATAATATCCCGGTAGGATTTTTTGAGATATGGCTTGCTGCCATAAGGAGTACGTACCAGACTTGTGGACTTGCCGGTTACTTTGTACAGACTTTCGTTGGCGCCCTTCATTTCCTTGTAGGCGCTGTACGGAGAACTGTAGAATTGGCTGACTACATGACTTACACCATGGAGGCCAAGTCCGTTGCCTTCTTTGACAATACGTTTGGTCGCTGCCGGGAAGTGTTCCATATGCGGTCCAAGCATAAAGAAAGTCGCTTTGGCATTGTACTGGTCGAGGATATCGAGCAGCTGCATCGTATGTGCAGTCGGTCCATCGTCAAAGGTCAGATAGATCACTTTGGATGAATGTGCTTTGCTGCCGGATGACTGCGATTTGGCAGCGGTCGCTGTCTGAGGAATCAGAAGTACAGCGATGAGTAGTGCGAGTAACCATTTTTGCTTATGTAACATGAATAAGACGCTCCTTACCTGCAATTTTCTGTATTCATCATAACAAGACAGGAAGGAATGAATCTTCCGTAAATGGATACTATTGCATAACATTTTTGTTACATTAATCGGCATTAAACTACAAAATCGTCAAATTGTGAATATTGCAAATGAAAGAATTGGTTCCAAAGATAGAAAGGTAAGTAATTGGTCGCATACGAGAAGGCCAAAAATCAAATATTCATGAAGGATGAAAATGCCTCCACATATTCTCCCTATACAAAAAACGAGACAAACGGAAAACAACGTCTGTCTCGATAGTGAATCGCTACTATTTATTTGCTTACCAGTGTCGACCAACCAGCATAATCATGGACAGCGATACCGGCAAAAGAGTCGTGCTTGCCCGCCTGCTTCGTCACACGAGCGAGCTGGTTGTTCAGGTAAGCGGCGCCTTCCTCATAAAAAGTGATAGTATTCCCCTCACTCGTAGGGTTGGTCTCCACCCCTACATAGACGGGTGTACCGACAGCATCACCCTCGGCCAGCTGGGCTTCGGCAACATCCAGAATTCCGGAGGCACTATCACGGTAAGCCATGATCGTAATGGAATCGTACTGCTGCATCATCCAACTGCTGAGCGTTGCAGATTCGTCTGCGGTCAACAGGGTATGCAGCCAGAACGGGATATCGGCGGAAGCGGGGATATGCAGCGAATGAGCAGCTTGTACGACGCTCTCAACACTATGCTGCCAGCCTGCGATAACGGTTAACTGATCGGTGCGCCATTCGGGCAGCAGATAAGGTTCGATATCGATATGGATACCGCTGAACTTCTCATCGGCAGAGGCGCCCTGTTGATACGTGGTAATCCAGTCAAGCGTGGCTTGAAGTTCATGACGCCGGGAATCCAGCGCCCAAGAGGGGGCTCCATCGAGTGCTTGCACTGTAATGCCTTGGGCAGAAGCAGCAGCGATAAAGTGTTGATATACATTAGCATCCAGATCGTCGTTGACCTGCAGGTAGATCAGGGTAACGTTCTGGCTGACTGCAAAAGATAAAATACTGGCTGTAGAATTTACAATCAGCTGTGTGTTCCACAGCCAGGTTGCTTTTTGAGGTGATTGAGCATAAGCGGGTGTCATCGTGAATCCTCCTAGCCACAGTAGTAATGCTATACAGAGGATACCCAATTGTAGGCGATAATATGCTGTTCTCATGATGTTGGACTCCTTCGAGTCATACCGCATCAGGTATTCATCGGCAACCGGCTATCCTAGCAAGACCCTGCCCATCATGCCTTAGACCCTTGGCTTTGCGTCTTCACCTTTCAGTGAATTTGCCCTGATTAAATATGATAAACAATAGGTTCAGCAGAGGTTGCTGTAGTATGCACTCTTGTAGGATTGCATAACATATATATCGTCTATATAGCTAAGTTTCTAAATAGAATTTCGGTATTTTAACGACAAAAATTGACATTTTTTATGGAAAGGTACTGCCAAAGAAGAGCATAGTGCATAGGGAAGCATTATATACTGCAGCTAAGAATGGATTCACCTAATCATCACAGGTCCGAAAGGATCAAAAAAAACCAGCGCTATGGAAAGCGCTGGTCGAATAAATCTTTTTATTTGCTTTTCTCGGGTTCCGGATAATCGACACCTTTAGTATCCACGGTTACCTTTTTCATGACAGGAGGAGTGTTAGGTTTGTCATTGGCACCTGTTGGCAGGTTGACGATCTTGTTGACTTCTTCCATACCGTTGATAACTTTACCAAATGCAGCATACTCGCCATCCAGATGCGGAGCATCGGCTACCATCAGGAAGAACTGGGAGCCGCCGGAGTTTGGATCGCCGGAACGTGCCATCGACAGTACGCCTGCCGTGTGCTTCAGGTCATTCTGCACGCCATTGGATTTGAATTCACCGGGGATGCTGTAACCCGGATCACCAGTGCCATCGCCGTTGGGATCGCCACCCTGGATCATGAAGCCCGGAATAACGCGGTGGAAAGTCAGGCCATCATAGAATCCTTTTTTGACGAGGGAAATAAAGTTGTTAACGCTGTTGGGTGCTGCTTTGGGATACAGTTCGATTTCAATCTTTTGGCCATCATTCATTTCAACGGTTACGATAGGGTCATTGGCCTGCTTGAAGTCAGCGGAGTTATCAGTTGCGGATGGTGTCTGCGCTGTATCGGTTGCTGTAGAGCCGCTCTGGTCACCAGTCGTTCCAGTCGAACCGGTAGTGCCATTTGTTTCCGTACTGTTGGAAGTACCGGTCTGGCCCGTAGTGGAACTGCTCGTTCCATTGTTGTTACCGCAGCCAGCGATGATCAGGAACAAGGCTGCACATACGAGTACAAATACAACATTTTTACGCGGTTGGCGTAGCATAGAGGTCTTCACTCCTTAGTGGGTTGGTAATTTCCTCGGCACGTCATCGGGCGTTAACCGATTTCAAGCCGGATGGATCATCCGAAAAGAAACGTCTAACGCCGGGATGGTACTGCAGGACATATACTATGACTTTAAACCAAGGTAGGGTTATGAAGCAAATATCTGTGCGAAAGGAAAAAAAGACCCTTTGAAATAGTGGGAAGATTAGCCATCATGCTTACCTACTTTCTATTTCAAAAGGCTTAGAGAAAAGAGAATATTTATTTGTTGCGTATTTGCTGGATCAGCTTAAAAGATAGCACCATAATTGCTGTCAAATACAAAGCCAGTAAAATATCAAAATAGAAACCACCATACATTAATCGATTAATTGCCAATATTGAAAAAGAAAACATAGTGATAAGCAGAATGGGAACCAGGTTGATTTTATTGGAAGTTTTCGATCGTTTTTGGATGATAAAAATAATAGCTACTATAATTACAGCATAAAATATAAAACCGCCTAATGCTCCCACTAACAGTGAAAAACTGTCACTCATTATCGTCCTCCTTTTATCATGTTAATCACTGATTGACATATATCTGCTATAAATGACCGGACAATGTAATTACGGCCGTAATGGTAAATACATTCACAATCGTCGAAATAAGTACCGTCTGGGCGGCAAAATCCGGTTCATTACGGTATTCTTCTGCCAGAATCGATGTATTTACACCTGTAGGCATAGCGGATGCGATCAATAGTGCCTGTGCCGGAATCCCGTGCATATCGAGCAGCAGAATCAGCATCAATCCGATTAATGGACCGCCAAACAGTCGCAGCACCATACTGATATAGATATCGCTGCGATAGAGCCGCAGTGGATATTTGACGATCTGCGCACCGAGCGTGATCAGTGCGATCGCGACCATGGACTGCTGGGCATAGGTGAGCGGCTGGGCGAGCACAGTCGGTAGCGGAATCGCGAGCGCATGCATGATCAGGCCAAGTGCCAGTGCATAGGGTACTGGCATTTTCAGGAATCCGATAATGACGCTGCGATAGTTACCCTGCAGCCGGGAGCCCTGAATCGAGATAACTCCATAGGTAAAGGTAAGCAGGCTCTGCAGGGACATGATCAGTGCCTGCATCGACGCAGCCAGTGGTTCTCCGCTGAATACAAGCTGATTGACAGGCAACCCGTAATTGCCGGAGTTATCCAGCATAATGCTATTGTTAAAAGCAGCCTTTTTCCCACCTTTGTATCCCATAATCCGGGAAGTGAGCGAGCCGAGAATATACAGAATCAGTATATACAGGGCATAGAACAGTACTACACTGCCTAGCAGCTCGGGATTCATATTCGAATGATACAGACTCATAAATACCGTCGCCGGTGTAATGCAGTAAAAGTTGATTTTGGATAGCGTGTACAGATCCAGCTGAAAAATCCGCTGAAGTACCGAACCGACAACAATCAGTACAATAATCGGCAGTACGACGCTGTACAGGATAGTTATAAACAAGGAATTCACTTCTTTCTATATTGTTTCTCTCGGTATGCAGCAGTCAGATAAGTATGTAACACTCCTCAGCCGGAGTCTCTTTATTCCGGCAGTTCGACCAAAAGTATACCATAGTTTCCCGGTCAGAAAGGTGAATACAAGGTAATCTGCCAAGAACAATGAATCCCATAGTCACTTTATATAGAGTAATGAATAGATAAATATTCGGTCGCTACAGTAGGCATAAAGAGCTGCAACAATCATCGCTGCATACACACAAAAAGGCAGAAGCCGTATTTACGGTCTCTGCCTTTTTTATACATCTAATTGTCCCATGACTATATCCATACGAGTGTGTCCTTGCCATAACCGGCTGGCCAGTGTCCTGCTTCATATAGTTGGATAATTCTCTGCCAGCTGCTGCCGAGATCGTAATAACGTTCCATGGCATACTGGCGATAGGCATAACCGGCAGCCTGGCGTGCTGCTGTGGTGAAATCATGCGGTCTGCATTTCAGGGTATCCGGCCGGGCAGTACGGGTCTTGCGAAGTACGGCCTGATAGATTTGTTTGCGGATATCCAGCAGCTGCGGATCGGCAGACATCGCCGGGTAGAAAGGGTCTGGTTCTGTTGGAGAGGAGGGCAGCCAGCGTACAGCCGATTGCAGCTTGATCCATTCGGGCAAGGTCGGCTGTACAAAAGTCTCCTGTACATCCGGAAGCTGCATATAATGAAGAAAAGGTAGCTCGGGCTGCAGCTTGGCTGCAAATTCCTCGGCCAGCGGCTGACCCAGTGAAGAGAAAAAGGCTACTTCGCTGATTCGCTCCAGTTCCTGATGGAGATTGATCATACCGATGTGTTTTTCTGAAGAGGAAGATACAGATTCATGCCTTCACTGCGAAAACGCTCGGTCCATTCCTCTTCCTTATCCTGCAGCTTGTCCTTGATTCGATCATACGGGTTCTCCAGCGGCTTGAGCACTTCCAAGATGTTCACCTCGAACTGATCCTTACCAAGACGTGTCCAGTCCGCCTGCAGCTCGCGGTGAATAAAGCTGCCCATTTCCAGAGAGAATAGCGAACCATTGATCGTACGCAGATTGGGTGTACTCGTCACCCATATTTTTTGTTCCGGCAGATTGCGTACTTCATAGATACCGGCTTCTGTCTTTATTTCCTTGTACTGCTCTTGCAGTTCTTTTCTACGGTTCATGTTATTCAGCTCCCATAATAGATTACCATCTCATTTATTTAATATAATATAGATAATAATATGTATTGTCTACAAAATAATTAGACGGAGAGATGAAAGTTAAAGAATAACGTCAATAAATAGGCAAATGGGTAATAATAAGCATTTGGCGATCAATTGTATTGCAAGATAGCGAGCGTTAAAATAAAAGAAACTCTGGTGCAGCACCAGTTCCTTCAAATTGTGAAGCTGCTTCTACTATATAAAGCTGCTACCTATATAGACAGCACAAAATGAAAAAGCATATAAGGATGTGGAGTATTGAACAAATGGCTTAAATTGATCCTCCTGCTCATTGGATCGGCAGTGCTTACCCGGCTGATCCCGTTCTCTTCGTTATTCCGTAATCTGGACACGATGATTCATGAATTCTGCCATGCCATTGTTACGCTCATGACCTCGGGGAGAGTGAACCGGATCGAACTCAATGCAGATCATAGCGGAGTGACGTATTCCATGATCACCTCGGCATGGAGCGGACTGCCGATTGGACTAGCAGGGTATATGGGCTCCTCTCTGTTCGTGATCTGGCTATTTTATCTCTATCACAAGCGGCAGCAGCGGATTGGCATTATCATAACGGCGGTTATTGCGCTCATTATGCTGATTCTGTATGTGCACCAGGGGTTCGGCGTAATCTGGCTGATTGGATTTGTTATTGTAAGCATTCTGATGCTGATCAGTCCCGAATGGCTGCGCAACGGCTATTATCTGCTGATTATGTTTTTGACACTGGAAGAATCAGTGTTATCCTCGTTAACTATTTTGATTATGGCGATTACCAGTCCTTCAGCCGCAGGGGATGCGACCGGTCTGGCGCACCAATTTATACTGCCTGCTGTAGTTTGGGGCATTATTTTTGCCGGGTTCTCCCTGTGGTGCGCCAAAATCTCTGCCCAGCTGTTTTTGCGCAAGCGCAAACCGCCGCGTACCAGAACATCTTCAACATCAGGAGGGTTTGCCGGATGAATGATCACCCTTATCGCAGTCGCCCATGGGCGATGCGGGGCGCAAGTATACAGATCGATCCACTATTTCCGTATTATGCGGATCGTTCCCCTGACAGTATCGCGGATGAGCTGATGCTCGCCGGGTATCGTACAGTGCATTACTTTGTAGTCAATGAGCAAAAAGTAGACCAGTGGCTCGTCGAAGCTCTCCAGAAAAGGGAGATCGCTGTCTGGGCGCTGGTGCTGGGCAACGGTACATTCAGCGTAGAACATGCTCCGCCATCCTGGTCTTCCTGGAAAATGGAGCTTCTGCGTCCAATCAATGATGGGTTTGAACGCTTTTCCCATTTCTCGACCGATTATATCCAGTGGAAAAAAGAAGTGCTGTCCTATCTGCTGGAAAATGTGCCATTCGACGGCGTAGAAGTGGCCGAGCCATATTTCCCGGAATGGAATGGCATCGCGCGTGGTGTGTATGGAGATATCGGTCCGCTGGCAAGACAGGCTTTTCACGACAAATATGGCGAGCAGATTCCCGAATTTCTGGATGAATCGGCATCCAATTATTACAAGCGGATCCCGGATATTTACCAGGCCTGGACCGATCTGCGCGTTAATGCTGTAAATCATCTGATCGATGAGCTGATCAATGGGGAAAAAGGGGCAAGGCAGGTGCGTCCGGATATCAAGGTGGCGACCTGGTCACTGGCTGTCCGGGAAGCGGATGCTATAGAGAAACTGCGTGAATGGCAGGGACTCGATCCGCTGTCCATGATCGAGAAGGTGCGTCCGGATCTGCATGTGCTGCAGACTCACTGGCCGGACTGGATGAAACGGGGACTGGGCGCTGATTATATCCGCGAATATGAGCCGGTTGCAGCACCGATCCGGGAACGTTATCCGAATCTGCCGCTCGGTATCCAGGCAGATATCGGCTCCAAAGCAAGCATGATCAAAGGGCGCCGCTGGGTCGATGATTTTGAACATCAGGCTTATGCGCTTGGCTATCAGACGTGGACTGCTTACGAGTATCATATTGGCGGATATATGTATGCCGAGCCGCCGCTGCCTTCTTCGGGACTGTTGCTGGATGAGCACGAGGTGATGATCACGTACAACAAACGGATTGATCCCGATTCGGTAGGCAGCGTCGTGCTGCATTTGTCGACCGGCCTGAGCAAGCCGCGTGAATGGAAAGTCAGCCACTCCGCCGTGGATGGCAATCGGCTGTTCCTGCGCTTTGCCAGAGCGCTGCCAACCACACCTTTTCAGCTGGAAATTCGCGATATTCGCGATACCCCGGATCTGTGGCTGCTCAAAGGCCGCAAAGCCAATCGTACTCCCCGTAAAACACGGGTCACCGTGATTCGCCAAAAATAAATAAAAAAACCATTTCACATCGTTCATTTCGAGAGAGTTATAGAAAAGAGGAAACAACATGATCGTGTCCAGTGTCGAATGGTTGATGCTTGCTCTGGTCCTGATAGCCATTATCGTTTTTATTATTAAACGTCCGTCCCGGGTAGTCAATTTTGCCGATTCTCCGCTGTACAAATGGAGCCGTGTCGATCTGAGCGGCCGCGCGGTATCGGGAGACGGATCTTCCTACTACCTGCTGACCAAGCGGGGCCGCAGCAATAATCTGATGGTGTACTTTTCCGGCGGAGGGATCAGTTGGAATCGTAATACAGCGACCAAGCCTTTTGGACTGCGCACACTGCTGCACAATCATGAGCTGGGTTATTATTTTGCCAATATTCCGTTCTACAAGCCAGATCTGCTGGGAGGTATATTGGATAATCAGCGCAAAGACAATCCGTTCCGTGACTGGAATATTATCTATGTTCCTTATGCGACAGGAGATTTCCACATCGGTGACCATCAGGTGAAATACAAGGACCGTGGCAAACTCACATTCACCGCTCATTACAGCGGGCGTGCCAATACGCTCAAGGGACTCGACTGGATGTTCAAGCATGTGCCGGCACCGGACAAACTGCTGATTGCCGGAGCAAGTGCAGGGGGATTCGGTTCTGCCTTTTGGGCACCGTATATTGCCGAGCATTATCCACAGGCACAGCTGTATCATTATGCCGATGGAGCCTATCTGTCCTCCCACCAGTGGCCGCATATTATCGACGAAGTCTGGAAAGCGGACTTCCTGAAACGATATGGCTATGCGATCGAAGATGATATTATCGGCGCTGCGTTCCGGGCGAATCATCGTCTGCTGCCTGAGGGAACCGTATTGCTGCAGTCCAACACGGTCTATGACAAAGTGCTGCCTTCCTATGAAGCCGTACTAAATGGACGAACCGAAGGACTGGTCAGTGATGATCTGGAGATTACCAATGAATGGTCACTCGGCATGCTGAACTCGGCACACCGCCTGCAGCAAGAATTGCCGGACTATTACTTTTTCATCACCGATTATGGAGTGGGCAGCGGCAAAAAAAGACGTGGTACTCCCCATACATTGTCACCCTACAAAGTATTCTATTCTGCTCAGGAAAGCGGCGTGAAGCTGAGTCGCTGGCTCGGTGATATCGTTAACGAAGACAAACGTTATTCGGTCGGCAAGGAGTTTGTCGAGTTTCCCGGACGGGAATAGAACCGTTGCAGTTCATGATTAAATCAGTAATCACGAAGAGAGAAGAGGAGCGGGTAGTATATGGACAGTGGACAAGCGGACTGTCTGACCCCGCGCACTAAATATCAGGAAAGAGGCATTGTATTCGTTAGGCGGGTACAATCCTTTTTTTGTATAAATACTGCCGAATACAGAAGCTGGAATCTGGCTGAAATCTGTAGTGTTCGACCGCCGGGGCACCACCATCATAATCACTATCGGAAATGAGGGAATTATTATGCTGCATGCACTTGTCGCTATCGAATCTTATCGTAATGCAGGTCCGTTGCTGCCATTCAGCACACCATGGCTGAATTATCTGGTATCCGCCGAGGAACGGATCGTCAATCTGGAGCGGGTGAGTACGCTGCAGGAGCTGAATGAGGCGAATCCGGTACTGGATTATGTAGAACGCACCCTGCGTATTCTGGATCAGCTGCGGGTATCATTCTGGCTACGAGATATTGTGGAAGAGACATTGATGTGGTCGGAGACAGCCAAAGGAGGATCGGTACGCGACCGGATCAGCTGGCAGGAGCAGGGGATCAACCTGTTTGTACATAATGAAGGGTCAGCGGAACTGTACGAACGTGCTGCTTTGGAGCCGGAACATGATCGAACCCGGTTGGTTACTGCACTCATTCGTACTCATGGACTGCTGGGGCAGTATCTGCGCGGAGAAGTGCCTTTTCATGAGAACCATTTATTAACGGAGATTGTAGCTGAAGGCATATTGTCACCGGAAGAAATGAAGAGCACGTTGCTGGTACTGAATCGCTGTGTGATTGAGGCAGTGTCGACAGAGCTATGGCAGCGTGTACGCGATGAATTGGTACAGCTGATCCATGCCATTGTCTATGGAGAGCAGCCCGAGAATGTAACTGTGCAGGATCGTATTCTGCGTCTGCGTACCGGTAGTGCTGCCTATGGAGAGAATACACTGGAACAGCTGGAGAAGCTACGCCGGCAGATTGATCTGGATCAGGCGTTCGAACAGCTGGCTGGTCGTACTTTCTGGTATGTAGAAGCTGCACTCAAGGATTTTTCGATGGAGGAATTCAGCAAAATCTTCCTGCTGATCAGCAGTCAAACTGGAGAGCAGATACGTCATATCAGCTTTGAGCGCATGATGAACAGCATGTACTATGATTATAGAGGAACCAAAAAGATCAATCTGTACAAAAAGCGTATTATCGAGAAATATCTTGCCGATTGGGATTGGGACGATCTGCGTTCTGGACGGCTCGATCTGTCCAGTCCGCATCTGAAATCTGAATTGGCGATGGAACCGCATATTGCAGATACCGTATTTTTTAACTTTACCTTTTCCCCGGCTGCCGAGAAGCTGATCGAATTCTGCATGGAAGCCGAGAAATCGCCATTGTATGAGAAAGCCGTGCTGATGCTGTTCGATCTGTTCGATCTGCGCCGTGATGCATACGACCGTTTCCATAATGAGGATAGTTATCTGGAAACGATGAATCAGACGATCGATTACAAAAAGCTGTTGTTGCGCGATGTAGTCGGACAGACCGTGCTGGATATCGGACCGGGCGGCGGCATTATGCTCGATCTGCTGGAAGCGGAGATGCCGGAGGTGCGTGCAATTGGTATCGATATTTCCGAGAATGTCATTGAGTCGCTGAACCGCAAAAAGCAGCGGGAAGGACACCGCTGGGAAGTGATCAAGGGAGATGCACTTGCTTTGCAGGAATATGTGACACCAGGCAGTGTAGATACGATTCTGTTCTCCTCGATCCTGCATGAGTTGTACTCGTATGTTCCTTTTAATGGACGCAAGTTCAATCTGGAGACCGTAGCTGCTGCCCTGCACAGTGCCTTTGAAGTATTATCGACCGGAGGACGGATTATTATTCGTGATGGCATTATGACCGAACCGACTGTGCAGCAGCGCAAGATTACGTTCCTGGAAGAAGGAGGAATGGAGGCGCTGGAACGGTATGCCGAAGATTTTGAAGGCAGGGAAATCCAGTATGAGAGAATTGGCGATCAGCAGGTGATTATGCCGGTAAATGATGCGATGGAATTTCTGTACACGTATACGTGGGGCGAAGAGGCGTATGTGCATGAGGTGCAGGAACAGTTTGGTTATATGACACCGCTGCAGTATCGGACATTGATTCACGAGACGCTGGGAGAACAGGCGAATATCGTGCATATGGAAGCCTTTCTGCAGGAAGGATACACCGATGCACTTCGTCACCGGATACAGCTGCATGATGAGTGGGATGAAGAGGTCCGCCTGCCGGATAGTACCTGTATTATTGTGATTGAGAAGCTGTAGTTCTGCGATAATCTGATGTATGTAGTTAATATGTAATATGCCAAAAAGCGATCCGTGCCTGTAAAAAGGCGGATCGCTTTTTGGTATATATAGTGATGTATAGAGTTGTCGTGGATCAGATCCATCCAGGATTCGCGAATCCACTCCTTGATCCACGTATCATTACAGATTCAACCTCAACCGCGAGTATCTTCATCGTCAATGTCTTCTTCATGCTCGGGAAGCTGGTTATCCCGCGGCAGTTCATTTTCAATTACACGCTTCTGTACTTCATCCGTACCGGAATCGGGAAAGGAATCTTCACGGAACAGTCCAAATTTGGGATCCGTATCCCGTTCGGTAACCAGATTGTCCTCATTGGGGTTCTGCTTATGTTCAGTCATCCTTTATTCCTCCTTGAATTTAGCGGTCGCGACGTTCAAAGCGATCCGGATCATCTTCGCCGGTAGAACCGTTGCGCAGATCTGTACCGTGTGCATCCTGATCATATGAAGAAGGTACCGATGGATCTTCCGGCGTCTCGCCGCCATTCAGCTCATCTGCATCCGGAATATCCGGCAGGGGCCCATCTTCGATTATTGAATCGTCCTGTGCATTATTCATAATACCCTGATCTACGGCATTGGTGCCGGTATCCAGCTGATCAGCATGGGTATCCAGATCAATCGTATGACGATGCAGATCGATATCATCTGAAGCTAGACGAGGTTCCAGATCCTGTACCGAATTGTCCTCGCGAATTACCGGCCGGATGCCTTCTTCATCGCGTACAGTCGGATTGATCAGATCCAGATCATCTGCGGGAATGGCTTGCAGTTCTTCTTCATCCCGTGCGGTTACCGGGTCTATCGTGCGATAACGATTATACTCCTGTGCAGCAGCATCTCTGTTATTATCAAATTCGTTACTCATTATATTCATCTCCTCGGTCGGTATGGACGTTTATTGCGGTGGTCCATTTATTGTAAAAGTCGATTGTGTAAAATGTCTTAATCGTTCTTACCCCAAATTGTGCGGGATGACATCTTTCTTGCTAAATTCAGCGGGAAGCGTGAGTAATTGAGATGATTGAACGATATGTGCTGATTGGAATGGAAAGCTGAAATTGTTGGTGGAGTTGGTGAGAAGGTTGGGTGGTAGACCGCTGCGGAAAGGGATTGTCCTGCTTGCCTCCGGTTAAGATCGGATATTTGGAATCACCGCTGATCGCGGTAAATATCCGATCTTAAATGTCGGCCTGCAGGACAATTCCCTTTCCTTCGCTCTGTGCAATCCATTCCAATAGTTGAAACCGGTCTAATTGGAACCCTAATCATCCATCTTCAAAGCCAGCATTTTGCCATCCTGAATAATAAGTGCTTTTGCAGAATTTCTAATTATTCTCTCCGTGTGTGTCCCTTTTCTTTTATGAAATGAATAGATATAAACTACTAAAAAGCACTAGTAGTAACATTTAGCACGGAGCGAAGAGAAGGGAATTATCCTGCAAACCGACCTTTAAGCACCGGATATGTACCGCGGCAGCGGTGATTCAGACATATCCGGTGCTTAATCGGAGGTCAGCAGGATAATCCCTTCCCGAAGCGCTTTATCATTTACCCAACCCTGTATCATTCCGGAAGCCTAACGCTATAGACTGCTTCGAAGCAATACGTCACTTCTCAAAGCAAAATACGCCCTCCAATGATTTGGACTTTCCGTCAAACAAGAGTAAAATGGTCGATAATTGAAAGGATGTGTCTGCCTGGATGGAGTTTCCATGGAAAAGAAATCTCATTGTATTATGGCTTGGCGTATTTTTTTGTAGTACGGCGTATTCGATTTCTATTCCGTTTTTGCCGATTTTTATGGAAACGGAACTTGGAGTGACCGATCATCTGGAGATCTGGTCAGGCGTTGCATTTGGCATTACGTTTCTGGCGAGTGCATTGATTTCGCCATTCTGGGGATCGCTGTCGGACAAGTACGGACGCAAGCCGATGCTGATCCGTTCGGGATTCAGTCTGGCGGTTCTGTATCTGGTCAGCTACTTTGTGACCGATCCGTATGTGTTTCTCGTGGTTCGTCTCTGTCAGGGGCTGTTGGCAGGGTTTGTACCGGCGTCGATTGCACTTGTCGGAACAAATACCCCCGAGAATAAAACAGGGTATGCGCTTGGCGTCATGGCAACTTCGGGAGCGACAGGAACGATTATCGGCCCGCTGATCGGCGGGGTGGTCAGTTATTATTTTGGTAACCGTAATGCCTTTTTGTTCTCGGCGTTGATCGTGCTGATTGCTGCTTTGATTGCGACGATCTGGGCCAAGGAGCATAATTTTAATCGGTCTGCCCAGCGTTCTCATGTGCTGGATGATATTAAGCAGGCGGCGTCCAATCGATTGTTCATGTCATTGCTGCTGCTGACAGGGGTAGCCAACTTCTCGGTGATGATTCTGGAACCGCTGATTACCATCTATGTAAAAAGTATGGGCGTCTCTACGAATAATGCATCACTCAGTGCTGGCATTGTATTCTCGGCTGTTGGTATTGCGACTCTGATCATGGCACCACGCTGGGGCAAAATAGGCAGCCGGATCGGATTTGGCAAAGTGCTGCTGATCGGACTGCTGGGCAGTGGCGTTGGTAATATGCTGCAATTTTTCTTTACGGATATATGGGGATTTGGCGCGCTGCGGTTTGGCTACGGATTGTTCTTTGCGGCTGTACTGCCGTCGATCAATGCAATGATTGTCCGGGTAACACCGGCAGATTTCCGTGGACGGGCATTTGGACTGAATCAGTCGGCATCCCAGATTGCTACAATGGCAGGTCCTGTGATTGGTGGAGTACTCGGGTCGTGGCTGGACATCCGGTTTGTCTTTATTATCAATGGACTGCTGCTGCTCGTATGTGCCTTTATGGTAACACGGCGCAGCTGGGAGATACCTGCTGCACCTGCCGAACCGGTTGCCAAAATACGTACCGAACAGCCATAATGGAAGGTACATAAATAGTCTGTGCATAAATATGTACAAGGACAGCCTGCGAACATGTGCAGGCTGAGGCAATGGAGGCATACAAAAGATATGGCAAAGTCAAAATATTATGTAGTATGGGAAGGGCACCAGCCCGGAATCTATACATCATGGCCGGAGTGCCAAAAGCAGACGAGTGGCTACAAGGATGCCAAATACAAATCCTACGAATCCCGTGCGGAAGCAGATAAAGCTTACAGCGAAGGCTGGAAAAAACACTGGGGACAGGGTAAATCCGGTAGTACTGGCAGTTCTTCATCAAAAGGAAGTTCCCGAACAGCAAGCTACGGCAAACGGACGGCTGCATCGACGAGCATTCCAATGGATCAGATCGATTATGACAGCATCTCTGTTGATGTAGGTACACGCGGCAACCCCGGACCTGTTGAGTACAAGGGAGTAGATACACGTACCGGCCAGACTATTTTTAGCTGCGGACCTATCGCCAAAGGCACCAACAATATGGGCGAATTTCTCGCTATTGTGCATGCTCTTGCCTACTTGAAGCGCCAGGGCAGCAGTAAAACGGTATATAGTGATTCCGAGAATGCCCTGAAATGGGTTCGGCAGAAAAAGGCAGCTTCTACTCTGGTACGTGATGCTTCCACAGCCGAGATTTGGGAGCTGGTCGATCGCGCAGAGCAATGGCTGCGCACGAATACGTACAGCAATAAGCTGCTCAAATGGGAAACACGTAGCTGGGGCGAAATCAAAGCGGATTATGGACGGAAATAATCAGCATTCCAGGTTGGGCGACATCGGTACGAAAAGACAGTGCACAGGCTGAAAGGTACAACATGTGCAGCTCTTATGGCTGCCATCCTACTTTGATAAATTATTCATTCAAATAAGCCGGAAGTGATCAGGATATCCTGATCGCCTCCGGCTTTTATTGAATGGCTGTACACTGGTTATTTTTTATGCGGCTTCTATGTTGTTTTTATTTATTTTCGTCCATGTCTTCTTCACGAGCAAGTGCAGCATCGGATTCGATATCTTCCGGGTCGGCTTGTGGATGCATACCGGCATCTTCTTCGTCTGCAATACTCTCATATTCTTTTGGATCCATCCGTTCCGGTTGAATCACGGCAAGTTCTGCATCTCTTGGGAGTTCTACCTCTGCATCTTCCCCTGCGGGCTGTGAATCTTCATCATCCATCAGTGAATTTCTTGTTTTCCAGAATACATCATCATAGTGTTTGTTGTCTGTCATTATTCATCATCTCCTTCGGAATAATGTTCCAGAGGAAATCGGTCCCCTTATCAGAGGTTACCCTTGTTGCTATTCTGCCAAACATGGGGTGCTTGAGGATACCTGATACACTGACAACAGAAAAGGCTGTTTTTGACGAGAAATGACAGGTCGTGACGCAACTTACTCTGGCATATTTTTCATGTGTAGAATGAATTTTACTGATTCTTCCGTAATTTATGTATATGCAACATGTACAAACAAGTATAATAATAGTTATGAAATAGCGCTTTATAAGGTACAATAGGGAAATATACATATTTATCAAAATCAAGTTCGTTCTGCTAACAATGAAGTATATTGGTATCACCAGACAGTATATGAATAATGAGGTGCACTATGAAGTTTATGCCCAAAGCCTTAATTATATTCCTACTCTTCATTATCATGGCGATGCTGGCATTGTCTTTGTCTGCCAATGCAAGAGAAGACCAGAAGTTCCAGCGTATCGATTATTGGCAGGTCCGATGGCAAGCACAGAACAGCTTCACTTCCAAGCCGTGGAATGATGATCAGAACAGCTACTGGACATCCTCACAGCTGATGAAAGACGGCAAGCCGGTCAACAGTTCCTCCGCATGGATACGGATTCCGCTTCCGGAACTGAACTGGAACACTTCCGGTCTGCTGATCCGGGAGCTACAGGGCAAGCATGTAATCGTCTATCTGGATGATAATAAAATCTATGAATCACGCCGCGGCTACGCGTATGAGCAGAACCAGCTGCTCCTGCCGCTAACCCAGCAGGATTCCTATAAAATGATTTATATCTGGGTCGAATCCGCCCGGGAGAAAATCGGTCTGACCAACGGCATCCTGATCGGCGACTATCAGGATATTCTAACCACTTATGTCAGCTCCGATCTGGTAGATGTGGTTATTGGGTTCTCATTTATCTTTGTAGCCTTTATTATGGCTTTTTGTTCCGTATTCCTGAAAGGGCGCTCTCGCAGGATGTGGGTCAGTCTTTGTATCGTCATTTTGGCTCTGGGTAGCGTTATAGTGACTTATTCCCCGTTTCTGTTTACTTTTTATCCCGATGGGGACAGGCTATATGCCCTTGGGTTTGATGTCAGTCTGTTCGTGCTGGTCCCTGCCTTTTATGAGTTTTTTGAAAGTGTATTCGGCAGAGGCTACCGGGATATGATCTACAAGCTGAAGCGGGTGCAGTATGTATATTCGGGATTCTGTGTACTGACACTGATTGCCAACGTATTGACTCATGATCGTTATTTCAAAATTTACTATGTAATCTCGGTACTGATCCTGGGATTGTTCATTCTGGCAGGATTGATTCTGTTTATGATTATTACGATCCGATATGCACTGCAGAAGAACCGGGCAGCGATTATTTTCGCTTCCGGATTTACCACTTTTGCGCTGATTACGGCCAGCGAGCTGATCTGGTTCTATCTGGAAGATGGAGATTACAAGCTGTTCCTGTGGAAATGGGGCGTCATCTTCTTCGTTATTTCCCTGATCGCTATTATGGGCAGAGTGTTTGCAGAGAATCAGCGGCAGGTGCTCCAGTATTCTCAGCAGCTGGAATTGTTCAATAATGAACTACAGCGTTCCGAGAAAATGGATATGATCAGCGAACTGGCAGCTTCGGTAGCCCATGAAGTACGTAATCCGTTGCAGGTGACCCGTGGCTTCCTGCAGCTCACCCAGATGAATACGGATGACAAGGGCCGGGAGCATCTGAGGATGGCATTGGAGGAACTGGATCGCGCAGCCAATATTATTACGGATTTCCTTACCTTTGCCAAACCGCAATTTGAGAAGACAGAGACGCTTAACCTGTATGAAGAATTCCAGCATATCGAGAATATTATGCGGCCGCTGGCCAGTCTGCAGGGAAGTGTACTGCAGATTCAGGTGCCGCAGCATCTGCAGATCCGGGGCAACTCTTCCAAGTTCAAACAGGCTTGCATCAATATCATCAAGAACAGTATTGAAGCGGTACACAAGGAAGGGTATGTGCGGGTATGGACCATCGAACACGAGAATCATATCGAGCTGCATATCAAGGATAACGGCTCGGGTATGACGGATGAAGAACTGGCACGACTTGGGGAACCTTATTTCTCCAATAAGACCAAAGGAACCGGACTTGGCCTGATGGTCACCTTCCGCATTATTGAAGCGATGGATGGCAGTCTGGAATTTTATAGTAAAAAAGGTGAAGGTACCGAAGCCATTCTGACTTTTCCACTCGCGACACGCAGCTGATGCGTGTCCTGACCGGAAAAGCAGAATGGCTTTTTCGTATGGAATCGTAATTATCCGCTTAAATATAGCAGAATATTGAAAGGGTATAGCAGAATAGTGTAATAAAAAGCATAAAGAAAACGCTTACAATAAAAGGGTAAACCATACCGATACCCAATAGCCCATTTTACACCTGACTCCCTGAGCCAGAGCACAAAGGAGGAATCATTCATTGGATACCGCAAAATCAATCCCTGCCGTGCGTGTAAAACGTTCCCGGCGCAAGCAGTTTCACAATAGCCGTGTGCTCTTGCTAATGTGTTGTCCGGCCGTCATTTTCTTCTGTATATTTGCTTATTTACCGATGCCCGGCCTGTATCTGGCATTTGTGAAATACAATTATACAGATGGCATTTTTGGCAGTCCATTTGTTGGATGGGATAACTTCAAATTCCTTATCATGACCGGGGATCTATGGAGACTCACTTTCAACACGATCGCCTATAATCTGGCTTTTATCCTGCTTGGCAATATCGCGCAGATTACCGTAGCGATTTTGCTGAATGAAATCCGCAAGAAATGGTTCAAAAAAGTATCGCAAACGCTGATGTTTCTGCCTTATTTTATATCGGCTGTACTGGTGGGTCTGCTCGCCTACAATATCCTCAGTTATGACTATGGTCTGCTGAACGGTGTACTCGGCGCGCTCGGCATGGACCCGGTCAAAGCTTACTCGGAGCCGCATCTGTGGCCATTTATCATTATCATTACCTATCTCTGGCAGACAACAGGCTATGGTTCAATCATTTACTTTGCCGCTATTATGGGACTGGATACGGAGATTGTGGAAGCCGCGGAGATTGATGGAGCGAATGCCTTCCAGCGGATTGTTCATATCGTTATTCCATGGCTCAAGCCTACATTCATTATTCTGCTGCTGTTCTCGCTCGGCGGTATTCTCAAAGGCAATTTTGGACTATTTTTTAATCTCGTGGGTGCCAATAACACGGCATTGTACGCCAGCACTGATATTATCGAGACCTATGTATTCCGCTCGCTGATGACCAATTTCAACTTCTCGATGGGTAGTGCCGTCAGTCTGTATCAGTCCATATTCGGATTTGTTGTCGTACTGACTGCCAACTGGATCGTCAAAAAAGTTTCCCCGGAAAACTCATTATTCTAGGAGGTGCACAGCGATGGATATCAACAGCAAAATGGACCTGATTGGCAGCAATCCTCCGCGACCTGCACGTATCCGGCAGGATAAGAGTGAAATTATTGTACGCTGGGCCGGTTATATTTTTATCAGCCTGTTTGCCATTTCATGTCTGCTGCCATTTCTGCTTATTCTGGGCACATCCTTTACGAGCGAGAGTGCAGTCAAGCAGCATGGATTCAATATCTGGCCGCATGAATTCAGTACCTTTGCCTATCAGATTGTATTCGAGAATCCCAAGCTGATTATCGGATCGTATCTGGTCACGATGGGCATTACCGTTGTCGGTACGATCGTTGGTTTGTTTATCGTAGCGATGACCGGATATGCACTGCAGCGACCGGATTTCTCGTACCGAAATCGTATTTCCTTTTTTATTTACTTTACGACTCTGTTCTCCGGCGGACTGGTACCGTTCTACCTGCTGATCACCCAGTACCTGGAACTCAAGGACAACTATCTGGCGGTGCTGCTGCCGGGACTGCTGACCCCTTTTCTGATTATTATGATGAAAAGCTTTGTTCGCTCTATTCCACATGCGATTACCGAATCTGCCAAAATTGACGGAGCTGGCGACTTTACCATTTTTCTGCGGTTGATTCTGCCAATGTCTACACCGGCACTGGCAACGATCGGACTGTTTATCGCCCTTGGATACTGGAATGAGTGGTATCATGCGATGTTATTCCTGTCGCCGGATATGGATTATCGTCCACTGCAGTTATTCCTCTACAATGTGGTCACCAGCGCCGACTTTATCCGTAATTCGGCGGCGTCCTCCAATGTAGCGATGAGTGATGTGCCACTGGAAACGATGAAGATGGCAACAGCAGTCGTCGCTACCGGACCGGTCATTTTATTCTATCCGTTCGTTCAGCGCTATTTTATCAAAGGGATTACCGTCGGCGCGGTCAAAGGCTGAATGTATCCGGGCAGTATGGTTTTAATTTTGCAATGATTCCAAAGGGGGCTAATGTATGTGGAAATTCCGTAAGCTGATCTCGGCACTGATGGTGGCTGTTATCGTTCTGTCACTTGCTGCCTGTGGCGGCAGCAAATCCGGTGCTGGTGATGATCAATCGCAGTTTGTTACGGTTACGTTTGTGGCGCTGGGCGACAAGCCCAAGAACGGACAGTTTGAGAAAGTGATGGAAAAGGTCAATACGATCATGAAGCAGAAAATCAATGCCGAAGTGAAATGGAAGTGGGTAGAATGGGCAGATTGGCAGACCAAATACAATCTGCTGCTCGCTTCCGGTGAATCGGTGGATCTGATTACGATCGGTACAGACTGGCTGGATACCTGGTCCAATGCGCAGCGTGGCGCTTTTATGCCGCTGGACGATCTGCTGCCCAAGTATGCTCCGGTCACCTGGAAATCGATTCCTGCTGAAGATTGGAATCAAAGTAAATACAATGGCAAAATCGTACTGATTCCCGAGAATGATTATACCCAGTGGATTAATCATGGTTTCTTCTATCGCGGCGACTGGGCCAAACAGGCCGGTATCACCGAGCCAATCAAGGACTGGGATACGATCGGCAAGTACCTGCAGTGGATCAAAGATAATAAACCTGGCGTAATTCCATGGGATGCGCAGTCCAGCACCAGTATTTTTGGAGGCTGGGTCCAGTCGCATACGCCATATCTGGAGCTGCCAATGTCGACAGGCTATCTGCCGGTGTTCAATACCAAATCCTATGATGACCGGTATACAGTAGTCAGTCCGATCTTCGAAGATACGTTTCTGGATTTTGCCACTACGATGAAAGATTGGGCGGATAAAGGCTACTGGCGCGAAGATGTACTGAACAACAAAAACGATACCCGTGTCGCCCTGCAGGCTGGTCAAACAGGTATGGATCAGCATCATACCCAGACTTTCTCCGGCCTGCGTGTGCAGATGGACAAAAAACAGCCGGGTTCGGAACTGCAAATGTTCCCGTTCTCCCGTCAAAGCGGCAATCTGCTGGAAATGCCGATCACTCATGGCGGTGTATCCCTGGGGGCCCACAGCAAAAATCCAGAGCGTGCGCTGATGGCCTATGATCTGATTCGTAATGACAAAGAGATCTATCAGCTGATAAACTATGGCATGGAAGGTGTACAATACGATATCAAGGATGGCAAGCGTACGCTGCCAGCCAACTATAACGAGACCAATGATGCATTCTACTCTGACTTCTGGGCAGGACGGATGGATGAACACGAGATTCCAAGCGACACTACCTGGGACAAGATTGATACGCTGTACAGCGAATATGACAAAATCAAAAAGCCGTATCCATACGGACAATTTGTTTTTGACAAAACGGCTGTCGAATCGGAACTCACTGCCATTTCGCAGGTTACAGCAGAGATGGGACCAGCGATCACTTATGGCAAAGCGGGAGATCCGGCACAGGCCGTGCAGGATTTCCGCGATAAGCTGAAAGTAGCCGGTTATGACAAAGTCATGGCGGAACTTCAGCGTCAGCTGGATGCCTACAAAACGCAGCTGGAGTCTGCAGGCACCAAATAAATATTTTTACGATCCCGTTATTAATATTCTGTAAATTATTAAAAACCCCTGAACAAAAAGGCTGTCATAGCCTGCGATGTTCAGGGGTTTTTGGTATGAATATCTCTTTGGATTAGGCGTGCAGCATGGAAGCAGCTGCGGCATGATTCGCCGATTCACGCAGCATAGGCCGGGTCTGTACGTGAACGACCTGATAGGGCTGTTCCGGATAGCGAATCCGTGACAGCAGCATCTCGGCGGCTTTGATACCCATATCACTGCTGTAAATATGCACGGTAGTCAGATGGGGCTCTACGATTTTTGACGCAGAAGCGTTATCAAATCCGGTTACGCCAATATCGTCCGGGATAGAAAAACCGCTCGATTTGAGCGCTTTCATCAGACGGATTGCAATAAAATCATTGGCACATACAAATGCATCCGGCAGTTCATCCAGCTGCTTCAGACGCTGTTCCATCCAATCATTCTCGAACAGGAAAAACCGGTCTTCGTCCAGGATAGAAAAGGAGGGAGACATGGATAAACCTGCTTCCAGCAGCGCACGATTGTAGCCCATCCATCGTTCGCCAAAGCTTTTACAATGTCGGTAATCGCCAACAAAGCCAATACGATCGTATCCATTATCCAGCAGGCTGCGGGTCAACTGGTAGACACTATGTTCATTTTCCATTAAAAGAATATCCGCTTCAAAACTGGAAAAGTCGATATCGGACGCACAATCGACGAAGATCACCGGAATATTCAAATTATTCAGCAGCTCGCTGTATTCCCGGTCAAACAGCTCGATACATACGATTCCATCCACCGCGGATACATCAAAATTATTGGGCAACCGCAGGGCATCACGCTCGTCTTCCCGGACAATATGGATAGACAGATTATAGCCTTCCGCGCTGACCCGTTTCTCCAGACCGCTGATCAAAGGAGAGCCAAAGTGCGAACTATCCGGCATATTGGTGGTGAGCAGGGCAATATTACCGGTTTTACGAGGAAGCAGTCCGTCACTTTCCATATAGGCAAATTGCTTGTATTTTAGCTCAATAGCTTTGCGGATGACTTTACTGCGTGTCTCATCCGGGATGCCTTCATTTCCATTCAGCGCTTTGGAAGCCGTATTGCGGGAAATACCCAGTGCATCGGCAATATGCTGAATGGTTACTTTTTCCTTGGTCATGGATTAAATCCACCTTTGTACTGTCAAATTTGCTGTTCTGTCAGCAGAACAGGGAATATCCGTCTTACACTACTGCATATCTATCTAAAATATAAAGGAGATTACTTTTAAAAGCAATCTCTTATGTGCAAATGGAATGTTATAAATGTGCATATGCACACCATGTAATTATAAAAATCAATACTTTTGTTTACATTTATTATTGACATATGAACAATGGATCGTATAAATTGTAAAGGAATAAGCTTACAAATGAAAATGTAAGCACTTACTTTTAGTCTTGGACACAAACTGCTGTAGGGGAAACAAGGGGCAAGGGAATAGTGAAATGGAGGGACAATCATGGAAAGTTCAGCAAAATCCGGCAGACCAGGCGCTCATCCTGTACATACAGAGAAGCAGTCGGTCAGCAGAACACGCTGGGAGCATATCCGCAAAAACAGCTTTTTGTATATTCTGCTGGCACCGGCGCTGCTTCTGACACTGCTGTTCAAGTATGTACCGATGTATGGGGCAATCATTGCCTTCAAAGATTTCAGTCCGATTCGGGGAATCATGCACAGTGACTGGGTAGGACTCAAGCATTTTGAGAAATTCCTGACCTCGCCCAATTTTGAAGTGATTTTTATGAATACGCTCAAGCTGAGTGCGTTTGGCCTGATATGCGGGTTCCCGATTCCGATCCTGCTGGCACTGATGTTGAATCAGGTTCGCCGCAAAGGAATCAAGAAAAATATCCAGCTGTTTCTGTATGCTCCCAATTTTGTATCGGTCATTGTTATTGCCGGGATGCTGTTTATTTTCCTGTCTCCTACCGGACCGATCAATCAGATCGTTAGCTGGATCAGCGGTCAGCCTTTGATGTTTATGACCGATCCCGAATACTTCCGCTGGGTATATATCTTGTCGGATATCTGGGCTACAGCCGGGTGGGCATCCATTATCTATGTAGCGGCACTGGCCAATGTAGATCCCGAGCTGCATAATGCAGCCAGTCTGGATGGAGCAAGTCTGCTGAGGAGAATCTGGCATATCGATCTGCCGACGATCAAGCCGATTATGGCTATCGTGTTTATTCTGGCAGCAGGTGGCATTATGTCGATTGGTTTTGAAAAGGCTTACCTGTTGCAGACATCGATGAATTTGCCTGCTTCAGAGATTATCGCGACTTATGTCTACAAGATTGGTCTGCAATCAGGAGATTATGCATATTCGGCAGCCGTTGGACTATTTAACTCGCTGATCAATGTGATTCTGCTGCTGGGTGTGAACTTCATTGTGAAGAAGCTCAATGATAACGAGGGATTGTACTAGATCACAGGATTTGTACAGAAAGGAAGGAAGACCATGGTTGTCAAAAACTCTCCGTTTGACCGTTTGCTGCTCATACTGAACGGGCTGTTTCTCGGGCTAGGCGTACTGATCGTTGTCATTCCGTTTGGCTATATTATCGCAGCTTCGTTTATGGACCCAACCGTGCTGCTGAATCGCGGATTTTCGTTTCAACCTGCTGATTGGAGTCTGGAAGGCTATCGCAAAATCCTGGGCAATGAAGCAATGATTCGCGGATTTTTTAATTCGGTATTGTATGCGACAGGATTTGCTGTGGTGACAGTATTGGTGTCTATCTGCGCTGGTTATGCGATGGCCGAAGATTCGCTGGTTGGCCGCAAATGGTTTATGACTTTGTTTGTGATTACGCTGTTTTTTGGTGGCGGACTGATTCCGACGTATTTGCTGGTACGGCAGCTCGATCTGCTGAATACTCCATGGGCGCTTATTATTCCGGGAGCAGTGAATGTATGGAATATTATTCTGGCCCGTACTTTTTTTAAAGGCATCTCCAAAGAACTCAAAGAAGCAGCCAATGTGGATGGTGCTTCGGAATGGACCATTTTCACCCGTATCGTGATTCCACTGTCCAAGCCGATTATGTTTGTGCTTGCCCTCTATGCGTTTGTAGGGCAATGGAATTCCTACTTTGATGCGATGATCTATCTGGATGATCCCAATCTGTTTCCGCTGCAGCTTGTCCTGCGCTCTATTCTGATCCAGAACCAGGCAGCACCAGGCATGATTGGCGACCAGCAGGCTATGGCCGAGCTAAAACGGCTGTCCGAGATGATCAAGTATTCTTCAATTGTGATCTCCAGTCTGCCGCTGATCGTAATGTATCCGTTCTTCCAGAAATATTTCGAAAAAGGCGTTATGGTCGGCTCACTCAAATAAACCCAGACTGAAATATAAGATTCGGGAGGCAATATTATGCGCAACACAAACGGTAATTCCAAAGTACGCAAAGCGGCTGTAGCATCGGCTTTATCCATTATCCTGCTGGCAGCCACAGGCTGCGGAGATGGAGGCAATGAACCGCAAAAAACAGCAGACGGCAAACCGATTCTGCATATTATGACTTCCAGTTCGCCACTGGCACCTGCCGATCCCAACGACAAGCTGGTCCTGCAGCGACTGGAGCAGAAAACCGGCGTTCATGTGGAATGGAAAAGCTATACCAGTGATGTTTTCGCAGAAAAGCGTAATCTGGCTGTCGCCAGTGGCGAGCTGCCCGATGCCATCTTCGCAGCAGAGTACAGTGACTATGATCTGCTCAAGCTGGCCAAGGATGGAGCGATTGTTCCGCTGGAAGATATGATCGACCAGTATATGCCCAATTTCAAAAAAGTGCTGACCGAACGGCCGGAATACCGCACGATGATTACCGCGCCGGATGGACATATTTATTCCTTTCCATGGATCGAGGAGCTGGGTACGGACAAAGAACGTATTCAATCGGTCGATGATATGCCATGGATCAATGTGAAATGGCTCAAAAAGCTGGGACTGTCGATGCCTACCACTACCGATGAGTTGAAGCAGGTATTGACTGCTTTTAAGACACAGGACCCGAACGGCAATGGACAGGCTGACGAGGTTCCGCTGTCCTTTATCGACAAGCCGGGTGGAGAGAACCTGACGTTTCTGTTCGCTTCCTTTGGATTGGGAGAGAATCCCGATCATACGGTCGTAACCGATGATGGCAAGGTCGTATTTACCGGCAATCAGGAAGGGTACCGGGAAGCCGTTAATTATGTGCATGATCTGTACAGCAGCGGATTGATAGATATCGAATCGTTCCAGCAGGACTGGAACACCTATCTTGCCAAAGGTAAAGATCAGCGCTATGGATTGTATTTCACCTGGGACAAAGCCAATATTACCGGTATGAATAATGATTATGAACTGATGCCACCGCTAGCGGGTCCGGATGGTGAAGTGAACGTAACCCGCAATAATGCCATGGGCTTTTTCCGGGGCAGTATGGTCGTCACCAGCAGCAACCAGCAGCTGGAACAGACAGCCAAATGGGTGGATCAGATGTATGACCCGCTACAGTCGGTGCAGAATAACTGGGGGACGTACGGTGATCCGAACCAGCAGAATATTTTTGAATATGATGAATCAAAAAAGATGCTGAAGCATCTGCCGCTTGAAGGTTCAGCGCCAGTAGAAGTGCGTCAGAAGACCAGCATCGGCGGACCGCTGGCAGTGTTGAGCGATTATTTTGGCAAATATACGACGATGCCCGATGATGCCAAATGGCGTATGGATCTGATGAAAAAAGTACTGGTACCGCATATGAAGGCCAAGCACACTTATCCAAATGTATTTTTCAGTATTGAGGAACTGGATCGTCTCTCCACGATCGAAGCCGATCTGTTCCCGTATATGCTGCGCAAGCGGACAGAATGGTATCAGAATGGACAGGCTGATCAGGAATGGGCTGCCTATCTGCAGGAGCTGGATCGTCTCGGTCTGCAAGAGTGGCTGAAGATCAGACAGGATGGGTACGACCGCAGTAAACAGCAGAGCGCTGAACATACAACAGGAGGCTAATACAATGTCACTTCAACTACAACCGGATTACCGGGGAGCTTATCATTTCTCCCCGTCTCGCAGCTGGATGAATGATCCCAATGGAATGGTCTATCTGGATGGGGAATATCATTTGTTTTTTCAGCATCATCCGCATGGCGATACTTGGGGACCGATGCACTGGGGACATGCCATCACCCGTGATCTGGTGAACTGGGAAGAACTCCCGATTGCACTGGAACCGGATGAACAGGGTACGATTTTCTCGGGCAGCGCAGTCGTGGACTGGCAGAATACGACCGGATTTTTCCCCGAGGAACCGGGGCTGGTCGCGATCTTTACCCATCATGATGAACAGCCGGATCATCCGGTACGTCAGAGCCAGAGTCTGGCATACAGTCATGACCGCGGCAGAACCTGGCACAAGTATCAGGGCAATCCGGTACTGACATGTGATTATCGTCCCGATTTTCGCGACCCCAAAGTATTCTGGCACGAATCCTCCGGACGCTGGACCATGGTGCTCGCCTGCGGACAAAGCATAGCATTATATCATTCGCCGGATCTGAAGAACTGGACCGAAAGCAGTATATTTGGCGAAGGCATAGGATGTCATGATGGAGTATGGGAGTGTCCGGATCTGTTCGAACTGCCGATCAACAATGCACCCGGGCTCAGCCGCTGGGTGATGCTCGTCAGCATTGGCGATAATGGCCAAGGAGCAGAAGGCTCGCGTACCCAATATTTTACCGGGCATTTTGATGGAGCGATATTCCTGCCGGACGAAGCATCATGGCAAGTACGCTGGCTGGACCATGGACGCGATAATTATGCTGGAGTGAGCTGGTCGGATATTCCGCAGCAGGATGGTCGCAGACTATACATCGGCTGGATGAGCAACTGGCGGTATGCCAATCATACGCCTACCGGCAGCTGGAGAGGGGCAATGACAATTGTCCGTGAACTACAATTGGAGATGACCCCTACCGGTGTACAGCTGCTGCAGTGTCCTGTTGATGAAATGGAATCCATACGCAGACCTGTTCTCCTGTTGGAACATGTGTCACTGGCTCAGGTTCAACAGGCGATAAAGGAGCTGCGGCTGGAGAGCTATGAACTGATTGTTCGAAT
Organism: Paenibacillus shenyangensis; assembly: GCF_000346635.1. NCBI lineage: Bacteria > Bacillati > Bacillota > Bacilli > Caryophanales > Paenibacillaceae > Paenibacillus > Paenibacillus shenyangensis. The sequence continues at coordinate 10,621 of NZ_AOIG01000004.1, read as the reverse complement.
GGACAAAGAGGTCTCCTTTGAACTTCAAGTGCGCGCCGGGACAGCGAGCTGCACACGCATTGGAGTGAATGCCGGTTCGGCGCAGTTGTATATCGACCGTACAGAATCAGGACAAAGCGATTTTCATAACGATTTTGCCAATCATCATACTGCACCACTGCAGACGATTCAGGAAGAGCGGGAACTGCGTATTCTGGTGGATGCTGCTTCGGTGGAGGTGTTTGCCGATCAGGGGCGGACGGTGATGACCGATCTTATTTTCCCGGAGCCGAATGCCGACCGGATCAGGTTGACTGCTATGGAGCAGGACATAGTAGTATGTCGTGTGGAGATATATGATCTATCCGGTTCTGTATCGTAATCCATTCATCGGGAGGAATGAAGATGCCATCCAGATTATCCAAATTAGCAGTTACCACACTGGTACTATTGTTGGCGGATATCTATATACCTGCTCGTGGTACAGCAGCAGCCCAGCCATCTATCAGCACTTTACCCCCAGGTCAGGAGGACAAGATGAATCCATCATCCGGCAAGGATAATGAAGAGACTACAGCAGACGATACAACGATTGTGTGGAACAGTAACCTGACGGGCGAGCATACACATGGTACAGCTGTCTGGGCGCTGGACGAACGTGGTATGCGAGGGAGCGCCCATGGTAATGCAGCCGGCATACGCACCTATACTGCTCCTGCCGAAGCAGAGAACATGGTGATAATGACAGATCTAATGCCGATAGATGAACAGATGCAGGCCGGTCTGTTTTTCCGTGGTACAGCGGATGGGAAGCAGGGATACATTGCTCTCTTGGTACGCGAGGATCAACGGGTTAAGGTCAGATTGCAGCAGGCTGATGGTAAGGTTATCGCGACGTCTGCACAGGATTATTACAGTGAAAATGGAACAAGGCATCGACTGGAGATTCACCTGGAGGGTGAACGTATCCGCTTATTTCTGGATGGCTATGCAGATCCGGCGATAGAAGCCGACGGAATTGCCCGCCCAGGAACAGTATCGGGAATAGCTGTACTGCAGGGCGCGGCTTCTTTTCAGGATACGTATGTACTGACTGCCGAGCAGTTCTATGGTGAAAAGTATCGGCCAGCCTATCATTACTCTGCTCTGCGCGGCTGGGCGAGCGATCCGAACGGAATGATTTATTACAAAGGAGAATATCATCTGTTCCATCAGGATGGTGGACGATGGGCACACGCAGTCAGCGAAGATCTGCTGCACTGGAAAAACCTCCCCTTTGCACTGGAATGGAACAAATGGGGACATGTCTGGTCGGGATCGGCGATTGCTGATGATCATAATGTATCCGGTCTGTTTGACGAGTCGCCGGAAAAGGGTGGATTGATTGCTTATTATACTTCCTACACGCCTGAGCGTCCCAATGGCAATCAGAAAATCGGGATTGCCTACAGCATGGATCGGGGTCGAACATGGCATTATCCCGAAGAGCATTCCATCGTAATCCAGAATCCCGGACAGACCGCCGATAATCCAGGCAGCTGGGATTTCCGTGATCCCAAGATCGTACGGGATGAAGAGCGGAATCGCTGGGTTATGGTCGTATCGGGAGGTGATCATGTACGACTGTTCACTTCAACCAATCTGCTGGACTGGACACTGACCGATAATTTTGGATATGGCGATTATATTCGCGGCGGAGTATGGGAGTGCCCCGATCTATTCAAACTGCCGGTACAAGGAACAAATCAGAGTAAATGGGTACTGATGATCAGCACCGGCGCCCATCCGAATACCGGGGGCTCGAATGCCGAATATTTCGTCGGACAGCTGAGCGACGAAGGCCGTTTTGTCAATGATAATCCGCCGGGATTGGTACTCCAGACCGATTGGGGCAAAGAGTTCTATGCTTCCATGACGTTTGCAGGACTCTCTGATCGGCGCATTGCGATGGCATGGATGACCAATTGGGATTATGCATTTGATCTTCCGACCCAAGACTGGAAAGGGATATTGAGTGCTCCAAGAGAGTTGTCGCTTGTCTCCACCACATCGGGTGTTCGACTCGTACAGGCTCCGGTACAGGAGCTGAATACACTACGTACTCCACTGCGCAGTGTCCGCGCTGTCAAGGTAGATCATTCTTCTGCCAATATACTCAAAGGTCTATCTGCCGGCAGTTATGAGATTGAAGCCGAGCTGGAATTGCCTGCACAGCAGCCCGCAGCCCATTTTGGTTTCCAGCTGCGAACCAATCGTAGCGGCAGTCAGTTTACTGATGTAGGTTATCAGGTGGATACCGGTCAATTGTATATCGATCGTACTGCTTCAGGGATAACGGATTTCTCCGACAAGTTCAGTACCCGGCAGACTGCTGATGTACAGCCGGAGAACCGGCGGATCCGGCTGCGAATTCTGGTGGATGAGTCTACGGTCGAGATTTTCGCAAATGGCGGCCAGCGTGTATTCTCGAGTGTGATTTTCCCGGATCAGGGAAGTCAGGGCATGTCTTTTTATGTAAATGGCGGCCAGGTCAATCTGGTCTCGATGGACGTGTACCAGCTGAACAGCGTGTGGAAATAATCACTACTTTACGGCTTACAGGTTCAATCTTATCTATCTGCTCAGGAAGACTGACAGGATTGTTTCTCATAAAAGCTGCTGCGGTACAGGGAAGGACTGATACCAAAATGGCGGGTGAATTTGCAGGTGAAATAGGTCTGCGAATTAAATCCCACTTCATAGGCAATTTCGCCGATATAACGGGTAGTAAAACAAAGCAGATGTTTGGCCTGCTCCAGTCTTAGCCGCAGTACCGTATCCATAATAGTCTCGCCGGTCTGTTCCTTGTACAAGTGGGACAGATGTGATGGAGACAGACATACATGCTGAGCCAGATGTTCAATACGAATATCGTTTGTATAGTGGAGATACAGGTATTGAAGGACTTCATCAATGCGCGGATCGGCAGGATAAGTATCCGGACGTGCACCGGCAGCGAGCAGCAGCAGCAGTTCACTTAGCAAATGATAGGAAAGTTTGCGGTAATACGTATTATGCGATGAAGCTGCATATTCCCGCATACGCTCCAGAATATACGCGATTTGCTGGCATAAGGAACAGTCTTCCAGCCACAGTGGTTGTTCCGGTAGTCCGGTCTGCAGCTTATGCAGCAGCAGTGTCCACTGGGAATGGGCAGTAAATTGACAACAAACCTCTGTCAGCGGAAGCAGATGTAAATATAATGCGATTTTGCCGGGAGGGAGCAGATAGATCTGGGCTGTTGGACCATCCAGGGTTTCGTTATTCTCGGCTGCATACAGCAGGGTCCATTTATGCGGATGCAGACTGGAACAGGCAGGGAAGCTGAGATCAATATCATGTTCAATCATGAATTCAGTATTCATCAAAGGCCTCCTTTTCATCAGGTAAATACGTGAAGTGATCTAATACGATAATAATGTAAGCGCTTTATTAATAGAATAATCAAACTGTCTATCGCCGACAAGGGAGAAAAGACGCAGTAGCATATAAAAAAAGCGCAATCCTACTTTGCAGAGGATTGCGCTTTTTTTGGTATTTCCATTTGGATCGTTAATAAAACCGCTGTCTGAGCCAGTTACCAGGCAGCTTTGACGTTTATCCGGGCAGATGCAACCATTTCGGAAGGCTTGGGCGGAATGACCAGATAAATCTCCTCGGCAGTTTCCTGAATCGTCTTCAGCTGTACGTTCTCCGGAAGCGTAATTCCCATTACATCGTACAATGCCTTTTTGGGATCGCTTTTGAGCAATTCCATAAAGTTTGGATCTTCCCATGCTTTTTGAATGACCTGCGAGTGTAAAAGGGCTTGGCTGGACATGACCATCAATCCTTTCGCAAAATGGTTATATTTTCCTATTAGTCTAGCACGGCATACTGGAAAAATCTATAACAATTTAGGGGGATTGACGTAGTAAAAAAGGCTTCCTTGTTGAAGCAGCATATTACGGCTTGCTTCTATAGCAGCAGCGAGCTGATCAAGCTGCTGTACCAGTTCCTCACAGAATTGCAGCAGATCCATATTGTCTGCTGGACGAGCCGGTTGCGAATAGTACTGCTCATGAGCGATATTGGCGTAGTGGCGCAGAATATTCCGGTCGTAAATATAATGGCGTACTGTCTGTTCATCAAGTATGTAAAAGGCTTCAGGTGGGTGGTCGGCAGCAGGCACGGCTTCTTCATGAATAAGGGACAGCAGGCAATTATAATTGTGCAGACGCAGATCTTCCTGCCAATCCGCCGCATCATCATTCATTTGCAGCAGCAGCAATGCCAGATCCAGCTGCTGTAAAATACCGGGCACGAGGGCAGGAAGTCCTGCTTCCAGCAGCATGACGACAGCAGACAGCCGGAGTGGACTGGCTCTGCCGGTGATTAGAGGAAGATGATCCATAAAATGACCCGGGTGCTGTTCATGTTGAACAGCGCGTGCCCAGTCGTAAGTATACTGACGGCGATACAACCAGTATTCCGGCCGGTGTCCGGCAATTCTGGAAAGAATACCGGTGTATTCCGAATGCAGCAGCTCACTCAGCGGAAGGAGGCGCCGCAGATTCTGTATTAATGCAGCCCCATTATCTTCGGTAGCTGTCGCGGAAGCATCCATCAGGTCATCATGGATAAAGTAATGCAGCATACCCATAATATTGCCAGCGGCGATACTTTGGGCAATCTGCTGCAGATGTTCCTTCTGTTCAGGCGCCAGATGAAGGCTACTCATGCGCTCCAGCCAAAAGGGAAGCAGATAGCAAATATAGTTATGTATGCCATCTTTCACCCGAATATCGAATCCCTTCAGATAATTCAGCCCTTCATGATTCAGCGGAGCCGGAAATTGTCGTATACGCTGAGCCGCTTCCTCAAATGCTGCATGCATATGCCTGTCGAAGTCATTCAGCCAGTGCATATCTTCACGCTCCCTCAGGATTTTATCTCCATTATAACTATCCAGTTATTGTATGACTAATAAAAATAATGGCTATTGAATCCAAGTCTCCAAATCGGTGTAATCCAGTAATATCACTGGTTTTTTGATGCTCTATGCCTGATGATAAATAAGATTATATCCTGTCTGCATTATTTTTTTTGAATAGGTGTGATATAAAAATCCAAACCCGTGCGTCTTTCTTATAGCTGCAGCGGAAAGGAGCATGCAATACATGAACACCCCGGAACCGGAACAGTTCAAACAGATATTTTATGAGCATTACCCGACCGTTAAACGAAAATTAACTGCGCTTTTGCGCGATCAGGCTATTGCAGATGATCTGGCACAGGAGGTGTTCCTCCGTTTGTATCGTAATCCTCCCGATAATCCGGAGGCCATCGGTGCCTGGCTGCATCGTGTACTGACACGAATCGCCTATGACTATATGGATAAAAAAGCGCGTGAGCGCCGGCTGCAAGAAAAGCAGGAACAGTATTATGATCTGGAAGGTCATTCTCCACCGACGGGAGAGGAGATCATGATTCAACAGCTGGAGCAGGATGAAGTCCATCTGCTGCTCGACCAGCTGCCACCGCGTGACCGTCAAGCGCTGCTGATGAGGTATTCGGGATACAGTTATGCCGAGATTGCCGAGCAGCTTCAGCTAAGGCCGCCGCTGGTAGGGACCCTGCTGCACCGGGCCACCAATAAATTAAGAAAAAAGATGCTAAAATCCACCTGAATGACCGCAAAGGTAAACAGGTGAGTAAACACCTTGCAGCATACAAGGCGTAGAACCGAGAGCTTGAAGTCAAAGGAGGACGTTACACGTGACAAGACATCCGCTGGATCATCCCGATCAACGGGAATACCCACAGGCAAACCATACAGCAGAAGAGCATGATCAGGATGCCGAACGGCATGCTACAGATCAGGCATGGCAGAATATGCAGGCTCTTCTCACAAAAGAAATCCCACATCCCAATTGGGAAAAGTGGTCTAACCCTTCGTTCAAATCCAAGCCTGACAAGGCATCTGCAAATTTATCCAATCCGAGAGGAATGAATACAATCATGAATCCAATAAAACCAAATGATCAACAGGAACCTCAGCGTCAGGAATCCCCTGCTACCAAGTCATCTGCACGCCGCAACAAAATGAATCCGGTTCGCCGCAGATGGGTGACAGGTATCACTGCCTGCGTGGTCGCTGGTGTAGTCATTACCACACCATTTGGCAATAATGCATTAGCTGCACTACTTGGTCAGTTCCGTATGCAGGAAATTACCACTGTGAACGACAATGATTTGGACCAAATGTTCGATCATTACAAGGAAAGCGGTATGACTGACGAAAATATGAACCGTTTTGGAACATTTACCGATACGACCGGCAAGGTGGAGGGATTATACTATCCAAAGAAAGCAGCGGAGATGCTGGGTTACACCGACCTGAGCAAAATGATAACGGAAAAAGATCTTAGAGTAGGCGTCCATCCCTCCCGCACCAGTACGGTACGTATGAACATTGATGAAGTCAATAAAGCGATCCAGCAGCTGGGTGGAGATACACTTCTTCCCGAATCGATGAACCAGAAGCCGATTAGCATCAAGATACCGGAAAGTATTACTTATCCATTATCACCCGAGGATTCATCTACTGATGAGAACACCGGCTTGCTGACGCAGATGGGTCTGCCAAGTGTAGAATTTGATCCGTCAATCAATACGGAAGAAGCGTTCAATGCAATTATGAATCTGCCTTTCCTACCGGAAAGTGTGAAAACCATGCTGCAAAAGGAAAAAGTACTGAAAGGCGAACTTCCTCTGCCGGTGATCTCCAATGCTCGGATCGAAAAGGTTACGATTGGTGGTATACCTGTTATTATCGGGACCCAAAATTATGAAAATCAAGACGGAGACAACGTTACAAAATATACGAATTACACTGCTTATTGGCTCAAGGATAATCAATTATTCATGCTGGATGGAGATATATTTTATAGCCGTGAAGCGCTGATCAAGAAAGCGGAAGAGCTGATAAAACTATGACAGTTACAGCAATCGATATTCAAAATCTAACTAAGGAATACAGTAATGGCAAGGGTTGCCGTAATGTAACGATTACTGTTGGAGAAGGGGAAGCCTTTGGCTTCCTCGGCCCCAATGGTGCCGGCAAAAGCACCCTTGTTAAAATGCTCGTTGGACTGATCCACCCGACAGATGGTGAAGCACGTTTGTTTGGTGACCCTATAGGCTCGCTGGCAGCAAGGCAGCATATTGGCTATCTGCCCGAATTGTATCGTTATCAGGAATGGCTGACTGGCCAGGAAGTTATTCAGCTTCATGGACGGCTGTGCGGCATGAGCAAGCAAGAAGCGGATGCACGCATCCCGATGCTGCTGGAGCGGGTAGGACTGGGGAGCCGTGGCAAGGACAGGGTCAAACATTATTCCAAAGGAATGCAGCAGCGTCTGGGCCTCGCCTGTGCGCTAGTAAATGATCCTCCGATACTATTTCTGGATGAACCTTCTTCGGCACTTGATCCGGTAGGCCGGATGGATGTACGTCGTCTGCTGCAAGAGCTCAAGCAGGAAGGCAAGACGATCTTTCTGAACTCTCATCTGCTGGAAGAAGTCGAGACAATCTGCGACCGAATCGCCCTGCTCAATAATGGTGTTATTTTACGGCATGGACAGGTGCATGAAGTACTTTACGCACAGACTCGCTGGCACTTCAAAGTCGGCGGATTCACGCCGGATATTATGCCCTGGCTGACAGAGACCAGTGGTATTCCGCTGCAGATTCTGCAGTCCGGTCATCCTGGTACAGGAGCAGTTACTGCTTCAGATTCCCTGCAGGATACCGTCTGGCTGGGAGCTGTGATCGATAACGAAGAGCAGGTAGGATTTATCAATACACTTATCGTCAATCAGGGGATGACCCTTTATCAGGTAGAGCCTGTCCGGGAACGATTGGAAGAATGGTTTATGGAAGCTGTATCGGGGCTCAGTCACAGGGGGGAACACGAATGACAGCTGTAATTGGAATGACATGGAAAGAACTACTGCGCAAAAAAGTTCTATTAATGACGGTACTGATGACTGTTTTGTTTTTGATTGTATTCTGGTTTATTGCACGGACGATTGGAGCTTCAGAGATAAGCAACTCCTCCCCTTCGGCCCAGCTGGTAGAACAGTATGCCCATGGAGCTGCCTTGCTCACACTCGGTTTTTTCTTTGGCAGTTTTATTCTGGCTTTTCTGGTGATTTTTAGTTCGTTTTCTTCGATTTCGGGAGAAGCGGAGACCGGAATCATGCAGTCGATGCTGACCCGACCGATTCCACGCTGGCAATGGTACCTGGGCAGATGGTTGGGTTATACGCTGTTTGGGATTCTGTATGCGCTGATCCTCTATATCTGCGTTATCGTTATTGCCGATATTCATGCTAGTATACCGAGAAATATAGCAGTACATACCCAGTCTTATTTGCTGTTTGCGTTGACTGTACCTATACTTGTCACGCTCAGTCTGCTGGGTTCTACCAGCTTTTCGGCAATTGGCAATGGAGTATTTATGACCATGTTATATGGAGCAGGCTGGCTGGGCGGTATGGTAGAGAAAGTCACTTCTAGTATGCAAATGGAGCCACAGGTACTGAAGACGCTGTATAATATTACTGGTCTGATCTCGCTGATTATGCCGGTGGATGCGATTCAGCGCAAAATGCTGGCTCTGCTCCTGGGTCTGCAGGAACTGGCGGGTATGCTGGATATGAGCGGATCGATGACCGCCGGCTTTGGATTGGGACAGATTCCCTCGGCCTCTTTCATTGTGTATGCTGCGATTTATATGCTTCTATTATTGGCATGGGGAATCCGCCGCTTTTATAAAAGAGACTTTTGATATTTTCAAAAAGACACTGCAGCTGTACAGACAATTCTGTAGCGCAGTGTTTTTTATTTGCTTTTGCACGAGTATCTCTGGTTCCGTATGCAAGAGAAGCAGAGTCAAAAAAACGAAAATATATGGTACACTGGCAGAAGCACTGATTTGGCCTTGCTGGCCGGGTTATCAGGCATACGAGACGTATGGACAACATCACGAAGAGAGGAAGATCATCATGATCCATGAATTTATACTGGATGCCGACTGGAAAGGCGGGCGCAACAGTGAAGGTACCATTTCCACCGGTAATCTGAATACGGTTATCTCGATTCCGCAACCTATGGGCGGTCCGGGTACAGGTACCAATCCGGATGAGATGCTGCTTGGCGCAGCAGCGACCTGTTATATCATCACACTGGCGGCGATGCTGGAACGTTCGAATATTGATATAGATCGTCTGACGATGCGTTCCGAAGGTCATGTCGATGTAACCAACAACATATTCACCTATCAGCAGATTATTCATCGTCCGCAGATCGTACTGGCTGCAGGCGCCGGTGAACGTGAACAGGAAAAGGCACTGATGCTGGCTCACAAAGCGGAGCAATCCTGCATGATCTCGCGCGCAGTGGCCGGTAATGTGCAGCTGTCGACCGTACCGGATATCCAGATTGCCGAAGAACTCTAAGAGCTCGGGAAAATGTGTACGCCCTATCGCTTAATCTACTATTACAGAAAGAAGGTATTTGACCATGACTACCCAATTACCCGTATCACCTATCGTAGCTGCACTTGGACTGAAGCCACATGAAGAAGGCGGATGGTACAAGGAAATGTGGAAAGCTTCCTTTGAGATTCCGCAATCCATTTTACCTGAGCAATATTCGGGTCCACGCTTCTCAGCAACATCGATTTATTTTCTACTGCATGCGGATGAAACGTCCGACTGGCATGTAGTGCATTCGGATGAACTGTGGCTGATTCATTCCGGCAGCCCGCTGGAGCTGACGCTTGGCGGCAGTGGCGAGCATCCGGAAGAAGGCGAGAAGTTCATCCTTGGTTTGGATCTGGAAGCAGGTCAGCTGCCTCAGGTGCTGATTCCAGCTGGAGTATGGCAGATGGCGCGTCCATTGGGAGATGAGCCGGTATTTGTATCCTGTGTAGTAGCACCGGGCTTCCACTACGATGATTTCAAACTGATCGAACGTTAAGCAGTACGATTTTGTATTCCGATCCGGAATCGCTGCACAGTGAGGTGCGAAGATGAACTGGTATACGCTTGGACAGATGCTATCTGCTATCCGTCTTGGTCAAAAAGCCCGCACGATGGATGGCATTCGCATAGTCATACGGACAACAGATGGGCTGCTCTGGGCTGAAGGCCGTTTATCCGGTCAGCGTGTGAGTATGCAGGATCATCTATTCACCGATCTGTGGACCATCTACGAAGATGAGGATACGGTATCTTGGCTGCCACAGCGTGACTCCTATGAGCAGCGCGAGCGCGAGATGCTGGAGAACCAGTATCTGGAGTGGCGTGCGGAACGCAGAATGGAATAGACGGATGATAGACGGCGGCTTGCATAGGCAGGTGCGCTATCATTTTGAAAATGGATCCAGTTGCCGATTATGATGTGATTTATACGTTAGACCCTGAGCTGCCTGGAAGCGGCATCAGGGTCTTTTTGTTGTTGGATTTATTTAACCAGCTTTAGTACAATAAATATTAGGTAACTTTTCCATAAATTAATAGTATTGTTTATAGACTAAACTGTACCCTACAAGATG